>NZ_JBJLRD010000064.1:0-21676 GCF_050871305.1 Kineococcus gypseus
GATATTCCCCCCCCCCCCCCCCCCCCCCCCCCCCCCCCCCCCCCCCCCCCCCCCCCCCCCCCCCCCCCCCCCCCCCCCCCCGGGGGTGGTGCTCGGTGAGGGGGTGGTGCTGCTGGTCGGGCTGCTGGTCGGGCACGGTCAGGACGCGCTCCCGGAGCCGGCGGCCGGCTCGTCGCCGGCACCACCGGCCGCGGCACCGCCGGCCGTGCCGTTGGCGCCAGCGTGCGAGGCGCCACGCGCGCCGCCGAAGCGCTCGACGAGGGCGGCGATCTGGTGCGCGCCCAGGCCGCGCACGCGGCGCGACTCGGAGATGCCGATCTCCTCCATGATCTGCCGGGCGCGCACCTTGCCGACGTTGGGCAGGGACTCCAGCAGCGCCGAGACCTTCATCTTGCCCAGGACCTCGTTCTCCTGGCCCTCCGCGACGACCTCCTCCAGGCTGCCGCCGGCGTACTTGAGGCGGTTCTTCACCTCGGCGCGCTCGCGTCGGGCGGCGGCCGCCTTCTCCAGGGCGGCGGCGCGCTGTTCGGCGGTCAGGGGAGGCAGAGCCACGGTGTCACCTCGGGTCGTCCGGCTGGGGCAGGCCCGCTGGTCAGCAGGCGGATCGGCGCAGCTGGTCAGGGCGTGCGCGGCAACCTAGCGACACCGCGCGCGCAGCGGCAACGGCGGGGTCCGCGCGGGCGGTGCGCCGGGGCGCTCACGCCGCCGCCCGCGCGGGCAGGCGCCCGGAGGCGATGTCCTCGGCCCAGTGGCAGGCGACCCGCTGCCCGGGCGGGTGCCCGGGCACCGGGCGCAGCGCGGGGCGCTCGTCGGCGCAGCGGGTGGGCTGCACCCACGGGCAGCGGGTGCGGAAGCGGCAGCCGGAGGGCGGGTCGGCTGGGCTGGGCAGGTCGCCGGTGAGCACGATGCGCTCGCGGCGCTGCTCGGCGTCGGGGTCGGGCACGGGGGCGGCCGAGAGCAGCGCGCGCGTGTACGGGTGCAGCGGGGCGGCGTACAGCGGCCCGACCGGCCCCTCCTCCACGAGCGCGCCGAGGTACATCACGCCCACCGCGGTGCTCACGTGCTTGACCACGGCCAGGTCGTGGGCGATGACGAGGTAGGTCAGGCCCAGGTCGCGCTGCAGCTCCTCCAGCAGCACCAGCACCTGCGCCTGCACGGAGACGTCCAGGGCCGAGACGGGCTCGTCGGCCACCAGCAGCTCCGGGGAGAGCACCAGGGCGCGGGCGATGCCCACGCGCTGGCGCTGCCCGCCGGAGAACTCGTGCGGGTAGCGCCCGGCGGCCGCGGCGGGCAGCCCGACGCGCTCGAGCAGCTCGCGCACCCGGGCGCGGTGCGCGCGCGCCCCGCCGGGCAGGCCGTGCACGGCCATCGGCTCGGTCAGGGCGCTCTCGACGCTCTGGCGCGGGTCCAGGCTGGCCAGCGGGTCCTGGAAGACCATCTGCAGGCGGCGGCGCTCGCGGCGCAGCGCCTCCGGGCCCAGCGCCAGCAGGTCCGTGCCGCCGACCGCGACGGACCCCGCGGTCGGCTCGGTCAGGCGCAGCACGGCCCGGCCCAGGGTGGACTTGCCGCAGCCGGACTCGCCGACCAGCCCGTAGGTGCTCCCGCGCGCCACGTCCAGGTCGACCCCGTCGACGGCGCGCACGGCGCCGACGGTGCGGCGCAGCAGACCGGTGCGCACCGGGTAGTGCACCTGCAGGCCGCGCACGCGCAGCAGCGGCTCTCCGGCGGCACCGGGCGCACCGGCCCCGGCGGCGGGCACGGCGGGCACGGTGGGCACGGCGGGCGCGGTGGGTTCGGGGGCGGCGCTCACCGGGCACCGCCCGCGGCCGTGGCGCCCGCGCCGCCGGCGGGCCCGCCGGCGGGGTGCACGCAGCGCGCCAGGTGCCCGGCGTCGCGCGGGCCCGGGGCGCCCAGGGCGATCTCCCCGCCGCGGCAGGCGTCGTCCCCGCGCGCGCAGCGCGGCAGGAAGGCGCACCCCTGGCTCCAGGGCAGCAGGTCGCGCACGCTGCCGGGCACCGGGTGCAGGGCGGTGCCCTCGGGGGCGTCCACGCGCGGCACCGCGGCCAGCAGGCCGGTGGTGTAGCGGTGGCGGGGGGCGGCGAACAGCTCGCGGCGCGGGGCCTGCTCGACCACGCGCCCGGCGTACAGGACGTTGACGCGGTCGCACGTGCCGGCGACCACGCCGAGGTCGTGGGTGATGAGCAGCATGGCGGTGCCGGACTCCCGGACGAGGGTGGTCAACAGGTCTAGGACCTGCGCCTGGATGGTGACGTCGAGGGCGGTGGTGGGCTCGTCGGCGATGATCAGCTTCGGGCTGCAGGCCAGGGCGGTGGCGATGAGCACGCGCTGGCGCATGCCGCCGGAGAGCTGGTGGGGGTACTCCCCCGCGCGCCGTCGCGGGTCGGGGATGCCGACGCGGCCGAGCAGGTCCACGGCCTCGGCCCGCGCCTGCGCGCGGGTGAGGTCGGTGTGCGCGCGCAGCACCTCGGTCAGCTGCCGGCCCAGGGTCAGCACCGGGTTCAGCGACGTCATGGGGTCCTGGAAGACCATCGCCAGGTCCTTGCCGCGCCGGCGGGCCAGCTGCGCCGGCGGCAGCGTCAGCAGCTCGGTGCCGGCGAAGCGCACCGAACCCTCGACGCGGGTGCCGCGGCGCGGCAGCAGGCCCATGACCGCCAGGGAGGTGACCGACTTGCCGCAGCCGGACTCGCCGACCAGGCCGACGACCTCGCCGGCGCCGACGGTGAAGGAGACGCCGTCCACGGCGGTGACGGGGGCGCGGCCGCGACGGGTGAAGGTCACCCGCAGGTCGCGCACCTCCAGCAGCGGGGCGCCGCCGGCGGCGGGCACGGGCGCGGTGGCGGGCGCGGGGGCGCTCACCGCTCGCTCCGCGGGTCCAGGGCCTCGCGCAGCGCCTCGCCCAGCAGGGTGAAGCCCAGCGCGGTGACGGCGATGGCGGTGCCCGGGTACAGCGCCAGGCGCGGGGCCTGCTCCAGGCGGTCCTGGGCGGTGACGAGCATGCGGCCCCACTCGGCCACGGTCGGCTCGGGGTCGCCCAGGCCCAGGAAGGACAGCGCGGCGACCTCGATGACGGCGGTGGCCAGCACCAGGGTGGCCTGCACGAGCACCGGGCCCAGGGAGTTGGGCAGCAGGTGGCCCACGACGATGCGCCGCCGGCGCAGGCCCAGCGAGCGCAGCGCGACGACGTACTCCTGCCCGCGCTGGGCCAGCAGGGAGGCGCGCAGCAGCCGCGCGAAGATCGGCACCTGCGCCGCGGCGATGGCCAGCATGATCGAGACGCCGCCGCGCCCGAGCACGGCGGCCACCGAGACGGCCAGCAGCAGCGAGGGGATGGACAGCAGCACGTCGACCACGCGCATGACGGCGGTGTCGACCCAGCCGCCGATGCCGCCGGCCAGCAGGCCCAGCACGGCGCCGGCCAGCAGGCCCACCGCGGTGGAGACCACGCCGATGACCAGCGAGGAGCGCGCGCCGTACAGCAGCTGGGTCAGCAGGTCCGAGCCGAAGGCGTCCAGGCCCAGCGGGTGCCCGGCGCTGGGGCCGGGCACCGAGGTGGGGGTGACCTCGCTGAACCACTGCGCGCCGGCGGGCTCGTGGGGGGCCAGCACCGGCGCCAGCAGCGCCACGAGGGCGAAGGCGCCCACGACGACGGCGCCGACGATGCCGGCGGGGTTGCGGCGCAGGCGGCGCCAGGCGGCCAGCCACGGGCCGGCGCCGGACTCGCCGGTGGCCTCCGGCGGCGGGCCGCCGGCCGGCTGGGCGGCGACGGCGTCCAGAGCGGTCACGACACACGCACCCGGGGGTCGATGAAGCCGTAGCTGATGTCCACGGCGAGGTTGACGAGGGCGTACACGAGGGCGATGAACAGGATGAACCCCTGCAGGACCGGGTAGTCGAGCTGGCTGACGGCGGTGAACAGGTAGCTGCCGATGCCGTTGATGGAGAACACGGTCTCGGTGAGCACCGCCCCGGACAGCAGCGCGCCGGCCTGCAGGCCCAGGGTGGTCGAGACCGGCAGCAGCGCGTTGCGCAGCACGTGGCGCCGGCTGATGACGCGCGCGGGCAGGCCCTTGGCGCGCGCGGTGCGCACGTGGTCCTCGCCGAGCACCTCGATGACGGAGGCGCGGGTGATGCGCACGACGATGGCCAGCGGGATGGACCCCAGCGCCAGGGCGGGCAGCACCAGGTGCACCAGCGCGTCCCAGGAGGCGTCCCACTCGCGGGTGAGCAGCCCGTCCAGGACGTACAGGCCGGTCACGTGCGTGGCGTCGATGCGCGGGTCCTGCCGCCCGGAGGTGGGGAACCAGCCCAGCTCGATGCTCAGCACGTACTTAAGCAGCACCGCCAGGAAGAACACCGGCACCACCACGCCCAGCAGGGAACCGCCCACGACGAGGTTGTCGAGCACCCCGCCGCGCCGGCGCGCCGCCAGGTAGCCCAGGGGCACCCCGACGGCCACGGCCAGCACCAGCGCGACGACGGCGAGCTCCACCGTGGCGGGGAAGCGCTCGGCGAACGTGCTCAGCACCGGCTCGCCGGTGTTGATGGAGGCGCCCAGGTCCCCGCGCAGCAGCCGCCCCAGGTAGGTGAGGTACTGCTGCCACACGGGCTGGTCGAAGCCGTAGCGCTCGTTGACGGCGGCGATGCCGGCGGCGGTGGCCCGCTCGCCCAGCAGGGCGCGCGCCGGGTCGCCGGGCAGGGCGCGCACCCAGGCGAACAGCAGCAGCGACAGGCCGACGAGGACCAGCACGAGCAGGCCCAGGCGCCGCACGACGAACGTCAGCACGGGCCCCGCCGGCGCCGGGGGTGGTGCCGCGGGTGGTGCCGCGGGTGGTGCACGGGCATCAGCTCTCGGCGCTCACCGTGACGGTGTTCCACACCTCGTCCTGCACCGGGCTGGCGGTGTAGCCGCTCACGCCCGGGGCGAAGGCCAGCGAGGGCACGGGGCTGGCGATCGGCACCCCGGGCAGCAGCGTCATGATCTGCTCGTTGAGGTCCTGGTACGCCTGCTCCTGCTCGTCCTCGCCGGTGACGGTGCGGGCGGCGGCCAGGCCCTCGAACAGGCCCGGGTCGTCGAAGCCCCACTCGTTGGTGGCCGCGCCGAAGAACACCCCGATGAAGTTGTCCGGGTCGTTGTAGTCGCCGGTCCAGCCCAGCAGGTGCACGCCGTGCTCGGTGCCGCCCTGCACGGTGCCCAGGTAGTTCGGGCTCCACTGCTCGGCCACCGGCGTGGTGGTGATGCCCACCTCGTTCAGCTGGCTGGAGATGGCCGTGAAGATGGTCGCCGGGTCCGGCATGTACGGGCGCGAGACGTCCGTGGGGTAGTTGAACGGGATGGTCAGGTTCGACTGGCCGGCCTCGGCGAGCAGCTGGCGCGCGCGGTCGGGGTCGTACTCGTACGTGGTGACGTCCTCGTTGTAGCCGATGACGTTGCTGGGCATGAACTGGGTGGCGACCTCGGTGCCCTCGGGCAGGGCGTTGCGCACGACCGCCTCCTTGTCGATGGCGTGCGCGATGGCCTGGCGCACCCGCAGGTCGCCCAGCGGCGGGTAGGCCTGGTTGATGCCCAGGTACAGCACGTTGAACGCCGGGCGGTTCTGGATCTGGAACCCGCCCTCCTCCAGGGTGGCCACGTCCGCCGGGGCGACGAGGTCGTAGCCGTCGATGTCGCCGTTCTGCAGCGCCTGGCGCCGCGCGGTGCCGTCGCCGATGAACTGCACCACGGCGGTGGCGACCTTGGCCTTCTCGCCCCAGTAGTCGTCGTTGCGCCGCAGGGTGATCTGCTGCCCGCGCTGCCAGGAGTCGAAGACGAACGGGCCGGTGCCCACCGGCCCGGAGGTGGCGTAGGCGCTCTGGCGCGGGTCGCTGCCGTCGGCGCCGTCGCCGCCGCCGGCGGTCACGGCCCCGGTCTCCTGCATGGCGAAGGCGGGCAGGGTCAGGGAGGCCAGGAACCCGGCGAAGGGCGAGGTGAGGTTGACGGTGACGGTGCCGTCGGGGTTCGCGGTGCTGCCGGCGTACAGGCTGGTGGTCAGCGCCGGGTCGTCGTTGGTCCTGAAGCCGCGGAAGATGGAGCGGTAGTAGTACGCCAGGTCCTCGCCCTGGGCCAGGCCGCGCAGGTTGAACCAGCGCTCGAAGTTCGCCACCACCGCGGCCGCGTCGAACGGCTCGCCGTTGGAGAACGTCACGCCCTGCTGCAGGGTGAACGTGTAGCTGAGGCCGTCCTCGGACTGGGTCCACTCCGTGGCCAGGGAGGGCGCCAGGTCCGTGGTGCCCGGCTCGGTGGACACCAGGCCCTCGAAGATCTGCCGGGTGATGCGGAACGTCTCGCCGTCGGAGGCGAACACCGGGTCCAGCGAGTCCGGGTCGGAGGAGCCGCCGAAGACGAACGTGGCGTCGCTCGCGCCGCCGCCGTCGGCGCCGTCGTCGCCGCTGTCGTCGCGCTGGCTCTCGGCGCACGCGCTCGTGGTGACCAGCGCGGCCGCCCCCAGGGAGGCCAGCGTGAAGGCGCGGCGGGTGGGTCGGCGGGTCTCGTCCGTCCCGGGCAGCTCGGTCATCGTCTTCCTCGTTCCAGCGTCGGTGTCCACGCGTCGGCGCCCCGGCGCCGTGCGGCGCGTGGTGCGGGGCCAGGGGGGACCGTAGGCGATCCCCGGCTGTTCACCAACAACCCCCCGCACGTGTCACACGTTCGTTACACGCCGCCGGGCGCGGCGGATCTGCCCAGGCCGCGCGCCGAGGGCTGCGCACACCGGCGCGCACACCGGCGCGCACACCGGCGCGCACACCGGCGCGCGCAGCCGCGCGGGGCGCGGCGCGTGGCGGGCGGTCAGGCGAACGCGTCGTGACCGGTGATCGCCCGTCCCACGATGAGGGTGTTCACCTCCCGGGTGCCCTCGTAGGAGTAGATCGCCTCCGCGTCGGCGAAGTGGCGCGCCACGCCGCGCGCGGGCAGGATCCCGTCGCCGCCGAGCAGCTCGCGGCAGCGCGCGACGGTCTCGCGCATGCGCGTGGTGGTGTACGCCTTGGCCAGCGCCGAGTGCGCATCGCGCTGGCGGCCGGCGTCGAGCAGCCGCGAGGCCTGCACGCACAGCGCCAGCGAGGCGGTCACGTCGCCCAGGCTGCGCACCAGCAGGTCCTGCACGAGCTGGCGCGAGGCCAGCGGGCGGCCGAACTGCTCGCGCGCGCCCACGTGCGCCAGGGCCGCCTCGTAGGCGCCCATCGCCACGCCCACCGCCTGCCAGGCGACCTCCGCGCGCGTCAGGCGCAGCACGGCGGCGGTGTCCTTGAACGAGCGCGCACCGGCCAGGCGCCGCTCCTCGGGCACACGCACCCCCCGCAGCACGACGTCGGCGTTCTGCACCGAGCGCAGCGCCGTCTTGTCCTCGATCCTCGTGGTGGTCAGGCCCGGCGTGCCGGCGGTGACCAGGAACCCCTTGACGCACCCGTCGGCCACGTCGCGCGCCCACACCACGAGCACGTCGGCGAAGGTGGCGTTGCCGATCCAGCGCTTGGCCCCGTCGAGCACCCAGGTGCCGCCCTCGCGGCGGGCGGTGGTGGACAGCCCGCGCGCCACGTCGGAGCCGGAGGCGGGCTCGGTCAGGGCGAAGGCGCCCACCAGCTCCCCGCGGCCCATGCGCGGCAGCCAGCGCTCGCGCTGCTCCGGCGAGCCGGTCAGCGCGATCGAGCCCATCGCCAGGCCGCTGGTCACGCCGACGAAGGTGGCCACCGAGGCGTCCACCCGGGCCAGCTCCATCGCCGTCCAGCCGCGGTGCACCGCCGAGCCCTCGAAGCGGCGCGTCTCGGGCCAGGCGGCGCCGTAGCAGCCCAGCTCCGCCAGCGGGCGCACCACCTCCAGCGGGAAGCGCGCGCGCACCCAGCAGTCGTCGGCGATCGGCCGCACCGAGGCCTCCAGGTAGGCGCGCAGCGCCAGCACCGCCTCGCGCTCGCGGTCGGTGAGCACCTCGTCCTGGAAGCCGTAGAAGTCGCCCGTCAGCAGGTCGCCGGCGGGCCCGCCCGAGCGGTCGCGGGAGGTGTCGCGGGAGGTGTCGCGGGAGGTGTCGCGGGAGGTGTCGCGGGAGGTGTCGCGGGAGGTGTCGGTCACGGCGCGCTCCGTCGGTGGTCCGGGCGGCGCCTCGCTGCGCCGCGCGACCAGTGTGGGCCACCGCGGCGGCCGCGCGCGCCGCTCCGGCGCGACGGGCCCGCTCTGGCGGGGTCGGCGCGCACGCGCGACCATCGAGGCAGCAGCGCTGCGAGGGCCGCGGCGCGCGCACCGGGAGGTGGTCGGGGTGCTGGTCCGCGAGGCGATGACGGTCCCGGTGGTGACCGTGCTGGACGACGACGAGGTGGCGCACGCGGCGCGCACCCTGCTGCACCACCGCATCTCCTCGGTGCCGGTGCTCGACGCCCGCGGGCACCTGGTGGGCATGCTCAGCGAGAGCGACCTGCTGCGCGATCGCCTGGGCAGCGACCCGCGCAGCCACGAGCTGGACGGCGACGGCGACAGCGGGGACGCGACCGCGCCGCCGCGCACGGTGGCCGAGGTGATGACCACGCGGCCGCTGACGGTGGAGCCGGGCACCGACCTGGCCACCGCGGCCGCGCTGCTGCTGGACCACGGCATCCACGCCGCCCCGGTGTGCGACGGGCGCCGGCTGGTCGGGGTGCTCGCGCGCCGCGACGTGCTGCGCACCGTGGCCCACCCGGACGAGGAGGTGCGCGAGGCGGCGCTGGCGCGCCTGGCCGAGGACCTGCCCGGTCAGCCGTGGCGGGTGGAGGTCGAGGACGGGGTGGTCGTGCTCGACGGGGTGCACGACCCCGGGCAGCGGCGCATCGCGGCGGTGCTGCTGCGCACGGTGCCCGGCGTGGTGCACGTGACGGGCGTGGACGCGCACGTGTCCATCGACCAGCCGGTGGGCCGGGCCCGGCCCTGAGCCGACCCTCGAGCCGACCCCGAGCCGACCGTGACCGCGGGTCGGCGCCCCGCCGCGGCGGGGCGCCGGCCCGGGTGCGCCGCTCAGGCGGGGGCGCCGGCGTTCATGTGGTCGGGGTCGGCGCCCACGCGCCCGTCGGGGCGGTCCAGGCCGGCGATGCGCGCCAGGTCGGCGTCGGAGAGCTCGAAGTCGAAGACGTCGAAGTTCTCGCGGATGCGCTCGGGCGTGACCGACTTGGGGATGACGAGGTTGCCCAGCTGCAGGTGCCAGCGCAGCACGACCTGCGCGGGGGTGCGCCCGTGCTCGCGCGCCAGGGCGACGACCTCGGGGTCGTCGACGACGCCCTTGCCGGAGGCCAGCGGGCTGTACGCCTCGGTGACGATGCCGTGCGCGGCGTCGGCCGCGCGCAGCTCGGCCTGCTGGAAGAACGGGTGCAGCTCCACCTGGTTGACGGCCGGCACCACGCTCGTCTCGCCGAGGAGCCGCTCCAGGTGGTGCGGCTGGAAGTTCGACACGCCGATCGCGCGGGCGCGGCCCTCGGCGTGGATGCGCTCGAACGCCTCGTAGGTGTCCACGTAGGCGTCGGCGGCGGGCACCGGCCAGTGGATGAGGTAGAGGTCCACGGCGTCCAGGCCGAGGCGCTGCAGGCTGGCGTCGAAGGCGCGCAGGGTGGAGTCGAAGCCCTGCTCGGCGTTCCACAGCTTGGTGGTGACGAACAGCTCCTCGCGCGCGATGCCGGAGGCGGCCAGCGCCCGGCCCACGCCGGCCTCGTTGCCGTAGATCGCCGCGGTGTCGATGTGGCGGTAGCCCGCCTGCAGCGCCGTCTCGACGGCCGGGACGACCTCGTCGTCGCCGACCTGCCACACGCCGAAACCGAGCTGGGGGACGCTGACCCCGTTGTTGAGGGTCAGGTGGGGAACGTTCGTCGCCATGCCCGCCACCCTAGGGGGGTGCGGGTGCGCGCCCGCACCGGGACCGCGGCGGGTCCACCCCTCCCGGGACGCACGCGCGTGCCCGCCGGCACCCGGCCCCGCCGCCGCGTCCCCCGGCGGGGTCGGGGCGGAGCGGTCAGCGCGGCGCGCCGGCGTCCACCCGCGGGCCCAGCAGGTCCTCCAGGCCGATGCGCCGGTAGAACTGCGCGCGCACCCGGTCGCCGAGGTCGTTGACGCGCTCGGCGCCGTCGTCGGCGGGGTCGACGTGCACGCGGAAGGGCCGCTCGCCCTTGGCCGTCGCGACCACGGCGGCCACCCGCCGGGCCACCTCCGCGGGGTCGGCGTCCGGCGGGGACAGCTCCGCCAGCTTCGCCCCCACCTGCTCCAGCAGCCCGGCGTACTCGGCCTCGTACTGGGCGGCGACCCCCTCGTCGGCCGCCGCGCCGGCGTGGGCGAAGTGGTTCGTGCCCGTGGTGAAGGAGCCCGGCACCACGATGACCGTGTCGACGCCGAAGCGGGCCAGCTCGGCGGCGTAGGAGACGGCCAGGGAGTCCTCGGCCGCCTTCGCCGCGAAGTACGGCGCCAGGTACGGCGGGGTCCCCCCGCGGGTGCTGGTCGAGCCGATCCAGACCACGAGCCCGTCGCGCTGCGCGCGCAGGTGCGGCAGCACCGCGCGGTTCAGCCGCTGGGTGGAGACGGCGTTGACGTCGAGGACGTCGTGCAGCTGCTCGGGCGTGAACGCCTCGGCGGGGCCGAGCACCATGTGCCCGGCGTTGTGCACCACCACGTCGATGCGGCCCTGCTCGCGCAGCACCTGCGCCACCGCGGCGTCGGTGCTGGCCTGGTCGCCCACGTCGAGCTCGACGGTGCGCAGGTCCACGCCGTGCTCCCGCGCGTGCCGGCGCGCGGCCTCCACCGCCGGCGCGTTGCGCCCCCGCGCATCGCGCATCCCGGCGTACGCGGTGTGCCCGGCCGCGGCCAGCTCGCGCACGATCATCGCGCCGAAACCGCTGGAGGCGCCGGAGACCAGCACGACCTTGCGCGCAGCGCCCGCCGCGCCCGCGTCGCCGTCCACCCCGCCCGGCGCGCTCACACCGCACCACCGTTGGCGAAGAGCACCTGGCCGTTGACCCAGCGCCCGGGACCGGCGAGGAAGGCGACGACCTCGGCGATGTCGCCGGGCTCGCCCAGGCGCCCCATCGGGTTCAGCGAGGCCATCCGCGCGATGGTCGCCTCGTCCTTGCCCTCCAGGAACAGCGGTGTCGCGGTCGGTCCCGGCGCCACCGCGTTGACGGTGACGTCGCGCCCGGCGGCCTCCTTGGCCAGCACCGGCGTCACGGCCTCCACGGCGCCCTTGGTGGCCGCGTAGGCGGCGTACGTCGGGAAGGAGAAGCGGGTGATGGAGGTGGAGAAGTTGATCAGCGCCCCGCCCGGGCGCACCCGGCGCAGGGCCTCGGCGGAGACGACGAGGGCACCGCGCACGTTGGTGCGCAGCATCTCGTCCACCGCGCCGCCCTCGGACAGGTCCGCCTCCACCAGGGTCGCCAGGCGCATGACGCCGGCGGTGTTCACGACGACGTCCACGCCGCCGAACTCCTGCTCGGCGCCGTCGAAGAGCGACGCCACCTGCGCGACGTCGGCGACGTCCGCCTGGGCGGTGCTCGCGGCGCCCCCGGCCGCGGCGACCGCCTCGGCCACCTCCTTCGCCCTCCCCGGGTTGCCCGCGTAGTGCACGACGACGGCGAAGCCGTCGGCGGCCAGCCGCTCGGCGCAGGCCCTGCCGATGCCTCCGGAGCCCCCGGTCACCACCGCCACGCGGCGTGCACCCTCCCGGCCCGCTGCTGCGCTCTGGCTCATCTCGCTCCTCGTGGTGGTCGACGTCTCCGGTGCCGCGCGCGCCGCACCGCTGCGGTCGCGACGACAACGGCATGCTCGGCCAGCACCGCGGGCCGGGCGCACCCCCGAGTGCGCGGGTGCGCCCCCTCGAGTGCGCCCCCTCGAGTGCGCCCGGCCCGGCGGCACCCGGCGCGCGGTTCAGGCGCCGGGGCCGTGGTGCGCGGTTCAGGCGCCGGGGCCGCGGTGCGCGCGGCGGTACGCCGAGGGCGTGGTGCCGTGGTGGCGGCGGAAGGTGCCGGCGAAGTGGCCGGTGCCGGCGTAGCCGCAGCTGACCGCCACGTCGAGCACCGCCAGGTCCGTCGAGCGCAGCAGCCGGGCGGCGCGGTCCATGCGCAGCGCCACCAGGTAGCGGTGCGGGGTCAGCCCGGTGGCCGCGGTGAAGGCGCGCAGGAAGTGCGCGCGCGAGGTGTGCACGAGCGCGGCGCACTCGGCCAGGCCGACCTCCTCCTCCAGGTGGGCGTGCAGGTGCTCGACCACCCGGCGCACCTGGCCGGGGCCCAGCGGCCGCACCCCCGCGCGCGCGGGTGCGGCCCACGAGCGGCCCGGCGCGCCGGCGGCCAGGAGCTGCACCGCCACGGCCTGCGCGAGCGCCTCGGCGGCCAGGCGCGGGGCGCCGTGCTCGGCGGCGACGGCCAGGGCGTTCGCGGCGGCCAGCACCCCGGGGTGCTCCAGCGAGAGGGCGTCGGGCTGCTCCCCGGCGCGCCAGGGCCGGCCCAGGGCCCGCGAGGCCTCCGCCAGCAGGCTGGCGGCGAGGTGGATCTGCACGGTGCTGGCCGCCTCGGCAGCGGCGGTGGGGGCGGCTCCCGGCGCCGGGCGCCAGCGCAGCACCGAGGAGACCCCCGGGGCGGTGACCCCCATGGCGCCGGGGCCGTAGTCGGCCCCGGACCAGCGCCGCCCGCGCCGGCTCTCCAGGCGGTAGGCGCCCGAGCGCTGCACCACCAGCAGCAGGTCGCGCGTGGGCGCGGTGGTGAACTCCTCCGCAGCGGCGGGCTCGTCGTAGCGGCGCACCAGCACCTCGGGCCACCAGCCGGGGCTGGTGTGCGCGGGTCGCTGCGCCGGCAGGTGGCGCCAGGCGTCGAAGCTGGCCACGTCCAGCCCGCCGCGGGGCGCGGTTGCGCTGATCGTCACGTCGACCTCCCCGGTGCTCCCGGCTCGCGGGCCCAGGGTAGGTCCGCCCCGGCTCACGCGTCGCCGGCCGGGGCGGCCACCTCGCGCAGCGCGCGCACGAAGGAGCGCGCCGCCGGACCGGGCTCGGGGCGGGTGAGCACGAGGGTCTCGCGGTCCAGCTGCAGCGCGGGGTCGACCACGGGCAGCCACGTCACCGACCGGGGCAGGACCTCGGCGGAGCTCCGGGGCACGAGGGAGACGGCCAGCCCGGCCGCCACGATCCCCAGGCGCGTCTGCCAGCTCTGCACCCGGTAGGCGGTGCGGGGCTCGGCCAGGGTGGGCCAGGCCCCGAACTGCGGCCCCTCGCCCGAGCCGACGACCCACGCCTCCCCGGCGAGGTCCTCCACGCGGACCTCCCCGCGCGCGGCGAGGGGGTGCTCGACGCTCACGGCGACGCCGAGGACCCCCCGCGCCAGGTGCTCGGCGCGCAACCCGCTCAGGTCGGGCTCGGGCAGACCGTCGCCGCGCGCGACGAGGGCGACCTCGACGCGGCGCGCCCGCAGCTGGCGCACCAGGGCGGGGCTGCCCGCCTCGCGCAGGTCCACCGCGAGCGCGGGGTGCGCGCGCTGCAGCCGGGCGATGGCGCGCGGGACCTGCTGCGCCGCGGCGGTCGGGAACGCCCCGACGACCAGCCGGCCCGCCAGCCGGTCGCGCAGGCCGGCGACCTCCGCCTCGGCCGCGGCGAGCTGGTCGAGGACGCGCCGGGCGTGCCGCACGAGGACCTCGCCGGCCGGGGTGGGCACGACGCCGCGGGCGCCGCGCTCGAACAGCGGGCTGCGCACCGCCGACTCCGCGGCACCCACCTGGCGCGAGACGGCCGACTGCGTGTAGCCCAGGGCCTCGGCCGCGGACGTGAACGAGCCCCGGCGCGCGACCTCGACCACGACGCGCAGGGCGGTGAGCGTCAGCTCGGGCACGTCGGCAGCGTAGACGGGCCATGAGTTCTGCGCACGGCTGCGGTGCGGATCCGTCGCTTGTGCGCACGGCCGCACCGCTCGACCCTGGCAGGTGCCAGGACACGACGAGAGGGGCACCATGACGAGCACGTGGTTCATCACCGGCACGTCCTCCGGGTTCGGGCGGCGCCTCACGGAGACGCTGCTGGCGCGCGGCGACCAGGTCGCCGCCACCGCGCGCCGGCCCGGGGCGCTGGACGACCTGCGCGCCCGGCACGGCGATCGGTTGCGGGTCGCCACGTTGGACGTCACCGACGCGCAGCGGGTCGGCGAGGTCGTGGACGACGCCTTCGGCGGGTTCGGGACGATCGACGTCGTCGTGAACAACGCCGGCCACGGGCTCTTCGCCGCGGTGGAGGAGGCCTCGGACGAGCAGGTCCGCCGGGTCGTCGAGACCAACCTGCTCGGCTCGATCCACGTCGTGCGGGCGGTGCTGCCGCACCTGCGCGCCCAGGGGCACGGCCGGATCCTGCAAGTCTCCACCGCCGGGGGGCAGACGACCTACCCGGGTTTCGGCTACTACCACGCCTCCAAGTGGGGCGTGGAGGGTTTCTGCGAGACGGTGGCGCAGGAGATCGCACCGTTCGGACTCGCGCTGACCATCGTCGAGCCCGGGGCCACGCCCACCGGTTTCGGCGGGTCGCTGGACACCGCGCCCGCCGCGCCCGAGTACGACGCCACCCCCGCCGGCGAGGTGCGCCGGGCGCTGGCCTCCGGCGGTTTCCCGCTGCCGAGCGACCCGCAGAAGGTGGTGGACGCCATGGTCGCGCTGGTCGACTCCGGCAGGACCCCGCTGCGCCTGCCGCTGGGCCCGGACACCTACCGCGACGTGCGCGCCTCGCTGCTCGCGCGCCTGGCCGAGCACGACGCGCACCGCGCCGAGGCGCTGTCCGTGGCGGCCGGTCCCGGCGCGTGAGGGCTGCGCGCCGGCGCGCGGGTGCGAGGATGCCCGGGTGAGCACGAGCAGGCGCCCGCGCCGACCCGACGTCACCGCGGTGGAGCTCGTGGGGGGCGTCGAACCGCTCCACCTCGAACTGCACGAGCCCGACGAGCGGTGGGCGCGGACCTACCTGGAGCACCGGGCGCGGATCCGCGAGGCCCTCGCGGGGCTGGACGCCGACGTCGAGCACATCGGCTCCACGTCCGTGCCCGGGCTGGCCGCGAAACCGGTCGTCGACGTCGTGGTCGCGGTGGACGACATCACCGCCGAGGAGGACCACGTCGACGCGCTCGTGGCCGCGGGCTACGAGCTGCGGGTCCGCGAGCCGGGGCACCGCCTGGTGCGCACGCCGGCGCGCGACGTGCACGTGCACCTGTACCAGCGCGACGACCCCGCCGTGGCCGACTACCTCCTCCTGCGCGACCACCTGCGCTCCGACGCGGGCGACCGCGCGCTCTACGAGGACACCAAGCGGGCCCTGCTCACCCGGCGCTGGGACGACTCGAACGCCTACGCCGACGCCAAGACCGACGTCATCGTCGAGATCAAGGAACGGGCGCGGCGGTCCGCCGGACGCTGACCGCGCACCACCGGCGCAGCCGCACCGGCCCCGGGTCCCGGGCACCGGCGAGTCCACCGGTCCGAGCGGGTCAGCCGCCGCGCCGGCGCCTGGCAGACCGCAGGACGTCCCGCAGGACGTCCCGCAGCACCAGCACCAGCAGTTCGGCGAAGTCCCCGACCACCGCACCACCCCCTCGGGTCCCACCGCCCGCGCCGTGCCCGCGCCCGAACCCCCGAGCGCCACCGGTGAGCGCCGGACGTCCCCGATGCTGCCCCGCGCACCCGCACCCGCGCCACCCGCCGGCACGCTCCCACCGGGGGCACCCACCGGTGCGACGGCCCGGTGCGACGGCTCCCCCGGCCTCGCCGCTCGCACCCGCGGGCGCGGGACGTCGAACGCCGTGGCCGTCGGACGGGCGGGTCCCTACGATCCCGGGGTGAGCGCCGCAGCCGCTGCCCCGACGGGCGCGGCGGGTGCGGCGGCGACGTCCGTGAGGTCGCCGGAGCACCGGGAGCACGGACCGGGTCCTGCTCGCGCAGGGGCCCGGGTGCGGGAGGGAGGGCGCCCGGTGCGCCTCGTCGTGGTCGGGGCCGGCATCGTCGGGGCGGCGGTGGCCCACGAGGCGGCGCGGGCGGGGGCGGAGGTGTTCCTGCTGGAGGAGTCGCTGCCGGCCTCGGGGGTCAGCGCGGACTCCTTCGCGTGGATCGGCGCACCGCGCGCCACGGACCCTCCCGACCCCAGCACACCGCTGCGCCGCCTGGCGCTGCCGGCGTACCGGCGCCTGGAGGCGCTGGTGCCGGGGGTGCGGGTGCGCTGGAGCGGCTGCGTGACGTGGGGCGACGAGCAGGAGCAGCGACCGGCGGGGCCCGGGTCCGGGGAGCGCCTCCTGGACGCCGCGCAGCTGGCGCGGCTGGAGCCGCACCTGCGCACCCACCCG
This sequence comes from Kineococcus gypseus, assembly GCF_050871305.1. Classification (NCBI taxonomy): domain Bacteria; kingdom Bacillati; phylum Actinomycetota; class Actinomycetes; order Kineosporiales; family Kineosporiaceae; genus Kineococcus; species Kineococcus gypseus. The sequence goes on from NZ_JBJLRD010000064.1 coordinate 16,336, forward strand.
GCGCGCGCGGTGCACCTGCTGCACGACGGGGCAGTGGACCCGGTGGCGGTGACGCGGGCGCTGGTGCGGGCGGCGTGCCGGCACGGGGCGCGGCTGCTGACCCGCACCGCCGCCCACGCGCTGGAGGTGCACGAGGGACGGCTCGTGGCGGTGCGCACCTCCGCGGGCACCGTGCCCGCCGACGCCGTCGTGCTGGCCGCCGGGGTGAGGACGCCCGAGCTGTGCGCACCGCTCGGCTTCGAGCTGCCGGTGGCACCGTCCCCGGCGCTGCTGGTGCGCGCCGAGGCGCCGGCGCACCTGGTGCGCACCGTGGTCGCCGGCCCCTCCCTGGAGGTCCGCCAGGACGCCGACGGGCAGGTGCTCATCGCCGTGGACCACCACGGCGAGGTCGGGCCCGAGGACCTGCGACGTGCCGGCGAGGCGGCGCTGCGGCGCCTGAGCGCCGCGTTCGACACCGCGGGTGCGGCCGGCACCACCGGTGCCGGGGCGGTGCGCCTGCTCGGCGTGCGGGTCGGCGCGCGGCCGGTGCCGGCGGACGGGCTGCCGGTCCTCGGCCCGCTGCCGCGGGTGGGCGGGGTGCACCTGGCGGTGATGCACTCGGCGATCACCCTGGCCCCTGCGGCGGCGCGCCTGATCGCCGCCGAGGTCGTGCACGGTGTCCGGGCGGACGAGCTGGAGCCCCTGCGGCCCGCCCGGTTCGGCGCGCGCGGCGGGGGGTGAGCACCGGCGCGGGAGCCGGTCCGGCACGTCCACCCGTGCCGCACCCCCGCAGCGCCCGCCGGGCACCCGCTGGCGCTCGCAGCGGTGCTCGGGCGATGCTGGGTGCTGCGCCCCGGCGCCGGGCAGCGCGCCCGCAGGACCCGAGGTGTCGAGGGAGGAGGCGGTGGTGTCGCGGTTCCGCACCCGCAAGGCCCTGAGCATCGCCGCCACCTCCTTCGCCACCCTCACGTTGATCCCCTGGGCGGTGGAAGCCGGCCGCACCCAGCGGCTGACGCTGCTGGCCGCCGCCGTGCCCGTGGCGGTGCTCTTCGGCGCCATCGCCGGGTACGCGCCCACCGCGCCGCCCACCGCGCCGCCCACCGCGACGCCCACCGCGGCAGCACCGGCTCCCGCGGCGCGCCCGGCGCCCGTCCCGCCGCCGGGGCCCGGCGCTCCCGGGGTGACGGGCGCGCCCGCCGGGCGCCCCGGGCCCGACGAGCCGCCCCCGCTCACGGGTGCCGCCGCGCCCGACGGCGGGCCGGGGCGGGACGGCGCTGCCGCACGCGCACCACGAGCCACCCGGGTTCCGCCGGCCGAGCGCTCCACCAGCGGCTGACCGGCCGCGGTCGCGCGGCACGCCGCCCGCGCGCCCCAGGCGCTCGTCGGGGCCGAGCGGGCAGCGGCTCGCCCCGGCGCCACCGGTGCGGCCGCGCCCGGGTGGCGGGTCCGGCGCGGCTTGCCGAGGTACCCGCCCGGGGTGAGCATGGCCCGGTGCCCCGGTCCGCACAGCCGCCGACCGGGCCGCTGGCGGAGGCCGAGCGCCTCCGGGCGGTCCGCGCCGCGGTGCGCGCCGGTGAGCACGCCGACGAGCTGCAGCGGCTGGTGCGGCTGGCCGCGCGGGTGCTGCGGGTGCCGCTGGCGATGGTCTCGTGCGTCGACGCCGACCGGGAGGTCGTGCAGGCGGCGGTGGGCCTGCCCGAGCCCTGGGCCTCGCGCGGCTGGGCACCGCTGTCGCACTCCCTGTGCGCCCACGTCGTGCGCCTGGACGGCCCGGTGGTCCTCTTCGACGCGCGCGGGGACCCGGCCTACCGCGAGCACGCCGCGGTGCGGGAGATGGGCGCCCGCGCCTACGCGGGGTTCCCGCTGCGCCAGGGCGAGCTCACCCTGGGCGCCTTCTGCGCCGCCGACGTCGTGGCCCGGCGCTGGTCCGAGGACGACCTGCTGCTCCTGGAGGACCTGGCCGCGGTGGTCGCCGCGGAACTGGCCCTGCGCAGCGCCGCGCAGGAGGCGCAGGCGTCCCACCAGCAGGTGCGGGTCCTCACGCGCCGGCTGCACGAGCAGTCCCGCACCGACCCCCTCACCGGCGCCGCGGACCGCCGCCGGCTCGAGGAGCGCGCGGCCGACGAACTGGCCCGCCTCGAGCGCCACCCCGCGCCGCTGGCGCTGACGCTGGTCGACGTGGACCGCTTCGATCGCATCCACCACGTCGCGGGGCAGCGGACCGGCGAGGCGGTGCTGGCCGAGGTCGCCGCGCGCGTGCAGATGACGCTGCGGCGCACGGACCTGCTGGCGCGGGTGGGCGACGACGAGTTCGCCGTGCTGCTGCCCGACACGGACGCGCGCTCCGCCGAGCGCCTGGCCCAGCGGGTGCGCCGGGTGGTCGCCGAGGACGGCATCGCCGGCTGGCGGGTCACCGTCTCCACCGGCAGCGCGGACCACCGGCCGGGCGGGGACGTGCGGCAGTTGTGCGACGACGCCGGTGCCGCCCTGCGCGCCGGCGCACGCACCCGTCCCACCGGTCCCCCCGGGGGTGCCGACGCCGCCGGGGGTGCCGACGCCGCCGGGGGTGCCGACGCCGCCGGGGGTGCCGACGCCGCCGGGGGTGGCCGGAGCGCGGGCCCGCCCCCCGCGTGAACGGCGCGCCGCAGCGCCTACGCGGGTTCGAGGTGCCGGCGCGGCAGCGGGCTGGAGTAGACGACGCTGGTGGTGATGGCGCCCAGGGTGGCCAGCTTGCCGGTGATGCGCTCCAGGTCGCGCATGGAGCGGGCCAGAACCTTCAGCACGAAGCAGTCCTCGCCGGTGACGTGGTGCGCCTCGATCACTTCTGGGGTGGTGGCGAGCAGGTCGTGGAAGGGCTTGTAGTTGCCCGTGGGGTAGGCCAGGCGCACGAACGCGCTGACGGTGTAGCCCAGCGCCTCGGGATCCAGGGTGGCGCTGTAGCCGGTGATGACCCCGGTGTCGGTCAAGCGGCGCAGCCGCTCGGCGGTGGCGCTGGCGGAGAGGTTGATCGCGCGGGCCAGCTCCGCGACGCTGGTGCGCCCGTCGCGCTGCAGGTGCTGCACGATGGCGTGGTCGCTCGCGTCGAGGACCGGCCGGGGGTTCGTCGCCACGGGCGCGAAAGTAGCAGCGGATCGGCGGTCAGGCCTCGACCGGCTCCCCCGCCGGCATCGCCGGTCCCAGCAGCAGACCCCCGTCGACCACGAACTCGGCACCGGTGACGAAGCCGGCCTCCGACGAGCTCAACCACAGCACCACGTCGGTGATCTCGCGCGGCCGGGCCAGGCGCGGCACGGCGAAGGCGTCGGGCGAGTAGGCGTCGGCGATCGCGGTGTCGGACCCGGGCACCGGGTCGTGGACGAACGGGGTGGAGACGACGCCCGGGTGCACCGAGTTCACCCGGATGCCGTCGCGGCCCAGTTCCAGGGCGGCCGTCCGGGTCAGCCCGCGCACCGCCCACTTGGAGGCGGTGTACGGCGCGAAGCACGCCGTGCCGACGTTGGCCATCGTCGAGACGACGTTGACGATGCTCCCTCCCCCGGCGCGGCGCAGCGAGGGGACCACCGCCCGGATCCCCAGGAACGGGCCGGTGGAGTTGACCGCGAACGCGCGCGACCACGCCGCCGGGTCGGTGTGCTCGATCGGCGCGGGCGGCGTCTGCAGGCCCGCGTTGTTGACCAGCACGGTGATCGGCCCGAACGTCCCCTCGGTGGTCGCGACCGCGCGCTCCCAGTCACCGGGGTCGGTGACGTCGAGGTGGACGAACAGCGCTCGCTCACCCAGTTCGTCGGCGAGGGCCCGCCCGGCCCCGTCGCGGCGGCCGGCGAGCACGACGCGAGCGCCCTCGGCGTGGTACCCGCGGGCGTGGGACGAGCCCATGCCGCCGGTGGCTCCGGTGATCAGCACGACATCCTGGTCGAAGCGCACGTGCGCCGCACCTCCCTCATGAGGTGAGTCACTCGACTCACCTCATGAGTGTGACCGATCCGGTGGGGCGAGTCAAGCGACTCACCACCCGGTACCGTCGTCCCGTGCCCGGTACGTCCTCCTTCCACCAGCGGGTCGCCGCCGACAAGCGCGCCGCGATCCTCGCCGCCGCCGCGACGCTCTTCGGGACGCAGGGTTTCGCCCGCACCTCCCTGGCGCAGGTCGCGGCGGCGGCTCAGGTCTCGAGGGCCACCCTGTTCAAGCAGTTCCCCACCAAGGACGCCCTGTTCGACGCGATCGTCGAGGAGGTGTGGGCGCCCGGGGTGCGGCTCACCGCGCGACTGGACCCCACCGACCCGGGCAGGGGGCTGCGGGAGCTGGGCACCGCGTACGCGGACCTGATCGGCCGGCCGAGGACGGCCGGGCTCGTCCGGCTGGTCATCGCCCAGGCACCGGCGTCCCCCGAGCTCGGGCGCCGGCAGTTCGACCTCGGCAAGATGCCGTTCTTCGAGGAGGTGCGTCGCTACCTCCAGGCCGCCGCGGAGGCGGGTTCGCTGGACGTCGAGGACGCGACGACGGCGGCGACCCAGCTGCTGGGCATGATCTCCAACTTCGTGCTGTGGCCCAGGATGCTCCTGCCCGACTGGGACCCCGCACCCTCCGAGGTCGCCCACGCGGTGGAGGAGGCCGTGCTGACCGCGCTCGCCCGCTACGGCCGGCGGTAGCCCGCACGGCGCGCCGCCGCCGTCGGTCCGAGGGCGCTCGCCCCGCGTCCAGCCGGCGGGACACGACCAGCGCGAGCGGAGCGCGAGGTGGCACCCTGAGCTCCGCTGCACAGCAGGTGAGGGGCGTTCACGGCGAGCCCGAGGAGGAGCACGTGGCTGAGGAGCCGGCGCCGCAGGAGCTGGTCGAGACCGCCCTGGCCGAGCTGGCGTTCGAGATCCGCTGGCTGCACGAGCGGGTGAACGCGCTGCTGGCGGCGGAGGCGTTCTTGACGATCGCCTACACCGCGGCGATGGCCGCCGACGGCGCGTGGGCGCGGGTGGTGGCACCGGTGCTGGCGCTGCTCGGCCTGGTCCTGGCCGCGGTGGCCTGGCCGGGGGTGCGGGTGACGACCCGGCTGGTGCACCTGTGGACGGCCCGGCTCGGGGAGCTGACGGCCCAGACCCCCACCGCCCGCCGGGGGTGGGCCCGCGAGTGGGAGGACCGCCGCCGGCGCGAGAGCGACCAGCGGCGCGGCTCGTGGTTCTTCCTGACCGTCCCGGCCGCCTTCGTGCTCGCGTGGGTGGTGCTGCTGGTGGTCGCGCTGGCCCTGCCCCGGGGGGGGGGGGGGGGGGGGGGGGGGGGGGGGGCGGGGCGGGGGGCGGGGGGGGGGGGGGGGGCGGGGGGGGGGGGGGGGGGGGGGGGCCCGGCCCTCGCCCCGGGGCGGTCGTCTGCG
>NZ_JBJLRD010000065.1:0-21645 GCF_050871305.1 Kineococcus gypseus
GAAGGCCGGCCGGGCGGTGAACGCGGGCGGCGCGGGCCGCGTAAGCACGGGCGAGGCCCGCGGGGGGGCCGGGCCCGACCCCCCGACGAAAAACGTGCGCCCCCCAACCCCCCGCGCCCCCCCCCCCCGCGCCCCCCCCCCGGGGCACCGGCGCCGGGCCCGCCGGGCCCGGCGCCAGCACCGAGGGCGCCCGTGCCGGCGCCCGCAGCGGACGAACGGAACGGAGAAGCACCGTGAGCAGCAACAACCTCGAGGCCCTGCGCACCCACGGCGTGTCGGTGTGGCTGGACGACCTCTCGCGCGAGCTGACCGGCTCGGGCGAGCTGCAGCGCCTGGTCGACGCCGGCGTGCTGGGCGTGACGTCCAACCCGACGATCTTCGCCTCGGCGCTGGCCAAGGGCGACGCCTACACCGAGCAGGTCCAGGAGCTCGTGCGCAGCGGCGCCGACGTCGAGGAGGCGGTCTTCCAGATCACCACCGAGGACGTGCGCCGCGCCTGCGACATCCTGCGCCCGGTGCACGAGCGCACCGCCGGCCTGGACGGGCGCGTGTCGCTGGAGGTGGACCCGCGCCTGGCGCACGACACCGCCGGCACCGAGGCCTCCGCCCGCGCCCTGTGGGCGGCCGTGGACCGCCCCAACCTGCACATCAAGATCCCCGCCACCGTCGAGGGCCTGGGCGCGATCACCACCGCCATCAGCGAGGGCATCAGCGTCAACGTCACGCTGATCTTCTCGCTGGACCGCTACCGCGCCGTCATGCAGGCGTACCTGACGGGCCTGGAGCAGGCGCACCAGAAGGGCCTGGACCTCACGGGCATCCAGTCGGTGGCCTCGTTCTTCGTCTCCCGCGTGGACACCGAGGTCGACAAGCGCCTGGACGCCGTCGGCACCGACGAGGCGCGCGCGCTGCGCAGCAAGGCCGGCATCGCCAACGCCCGCCTGGCCTACCAGGCCTACGAGGAGGTCTTCGGCACCCCGCGCTGGCAGGTGCTCAAGGAGGCCGGCGCCAACGCGCAGCGCCCCCTGTGGGCCTCCACCGGCGTGAAGGACCCGAACCTGCCCGACACGCTGTACGTGACCGAGCTGGTGGCGCCGAACACCGTCAACACCATGCCCGGCAAGACGCTGGACGCCACGATCGACCACGCCGAGGTCACCGGCGACACGATCCGCGGCTCCTACGGCGAGTCGCAGGCCGTCCTGGACGACCTCGAGCGCCTGGGCGTGTCCTACACCGAGGTCGTCGAGCTGCTCGAGCGCGAGGGCGTGGAGAAGTTCGAGAAGAGCTGGGGCGAGCTGCTGCAGACCGTCACCGACGAGCTGGAGCGCGTGAAGACCCAGGTCGAGGCCCAGTGAGCCCCACCCCGGCGGGCTCGAACCCGCTGCGCGATCCCCGCGACCGGCGCCTGCCGCGCATCGCGGGGCCGTGCGGGATGGTGATGTTCGGCGTCACCGGCGACCTGGCCCGCAAGAAGCTGATGCCGGCGATCTACGACCTCGCCAACCGCGGGCTCCTCCCGCCGGGGTTCGCCCTCACCGGGTTCGCCCGGCGCGACTGGGTCGACCAGGACTTCGGCAAGATCGTCTACGACTCGGTGCGCCAGCACGCGCGCACGCCCTTCCGCGAGTCGGTGTGGGCCCAGCTGGCCGAGGGCTTCCGGTTCGTGCCCGGCGAGTTCGACGACGACGACGCCTTCGACCAGCTGGCCGCGACGGTCGCCGACCTGGACCGCGTGCGCGGCACCGGCGGCAACCACGCGTTCTACATGTCGATCCCGCCGCGCTTCTTCCCGGTCGTGGCCAAGCAGCTGGCCCGCAGCGGGCTGAGCGCCCAGCACGGCGACCAGTGGCGCCGCGTGGTCATCGAGAAGCCCTTCGGCCACGACCTGAGGTCCGCGCGTGAGCTCAACGACGTGGTCGAGGACGTCTTCCCGGCCGACTCGGTCTTCCGCATCGACCACTACCTGGGCAAGGAGACGGTCCAGAACCTCCTGGCGCTGCGCTTCGCCAACCAGATGTTCGAGCCGCTGTGGAACGCCAACCACGTCGACCACGTGCAGATCACGATGGCCGAGGACATCGGCATCGGCGGGCGCGCCGGCTACTACGACGGCATCGGCGCGGCGCGCGACGTCATCCAGAACCACCTGCTGCAGCTGCTGGCCCTGACGGCGATGGAGGAGCCGGTCTCCTTCGACGCCGCCGACCTGCGCGCGGAGAAGGCCAAGGTCCTCTCCGCGGTGCGCCTGCCCCGGGACCTGGCGGTCTCCACCGCCCGCGGGCAGTACGCCGCGGGCTGGCAGGGCTCGGACCACGTCAAGGGGTACCTGGACGAGGAGGGCATCCCCTCGTCCTCGACCACCGAGACGTTCGCCGCGATCGAGCTGGAGATCGACACGCGCCGCTGGGCCGGCGTGCCGTTCTACCTGCGCGCCGGCAAGCGCCTGGGCCGGCGCGTCACCGAGATCGCGGTGGTCTTCAAGCGGGCGCCGCACCTGCCGTTCGAGCGCACCGCCACCGAGGAGCTGGGGCAGAACGCCCTGGTGATCCGGGTGCAGCCCGACGAGGGCGTCACCCTGCGCTTCGGCTCGAAGGTGCCGGGCACCGCGATGGAGGTGCGCGACGTGACGATGGACTTCGGCTACGGCCACGCCTTCACCGAGTCCAGCCCCGAGGCCTACGAGCGGCTCATCCTCGACGTCCTGCTGGGCGACCCGCCGCTGTTCCCGCGGCACGAGGAGGTCGAGCTGTCCTGGAAGATCCTCGACCCGATCATCGAGTTCTGGGCGCGCAACGGCGCCCCGGAGCCGTACGCGTCGGGCACCTGGGGACCGGCCTCGGCCACGGCGATGCTCGAGCGCACCGGCCGCGCGTGGCGACGCCCGTGAGGCCCGCCGGGCCGGCGGGCCCGACCACCGCACAGCACCTCGACGGGGAGCGGACGAAGTGATCATCGACCTGCCCAGCACGTCCACCAGCGCCATCAACAAGGCGCTGGTCGACCTGCGCGACTCCGGCGGCGCCGTCGCGCTCGGCCGGGTCCTCACCCTCGTCGTCGTCACCGACGACGCCCACGCCGAGAGCGCCATCGCCGCGGCCAACGAGGCCAGCCGGGAGCACCCGTGCCGGGTGCTCGTGCTGGCGCGCGGCAACAAGCGCGGCGCGGCGCGCCTGGACGCGCAGATCCGCGTCGGCGGCGACGCCGGCGCCAGCGAGGTCGTCGTGCTGCGCGCGTACGGCCCGCTGGTCGAGCACGGGGAGACCACCGTGGTCTCCCTGCTGCTGCCGGACGCGCCGATCGTGGCGTGGTGGCCGGGGGTGGCGCCGGAGGACGTGGGGGCCGACCCCGTCGGCCGCATCGCCCAGCGGCGCATCACCGACTCCGCCGAGGCGCGCGACCCGCGCAAGGCGCTGGAGCAGCGCCGGGCGACGTACCGGGCCGGGGACACCGACCTGGCCTGGACGCGCCTGACGAACTGGCGGGCCCTGCTGGCCGCCGCGCTGGACCAGCCGCCCTTCGAGCGGGTCACCTCCATCACGGTGGCCGGTGCGCCGGACAGCCCCAGCACGGAGCTGCTGGCCGCGTGGCTGGCCGTCAAGCTCGACGCCCCGGTGGTGCGGGTGCGCACCAAGAAGGGCACCGGCGTGCAGAGCGTGCGCCTGCAGCGCCCCTCCGGCGACGTGGAGCTGGTGCGCCCGGACCAGAACGTGGCCACGCTGACGCAGCCGGGGCAGCCGGACCGGCGCATGGCGCTGGCGCGCCGGCCCGTCAAGGACTGCCTCAGCGAGGAGCTGCGCCGCCTGGACCCGGACGAGGTCTACGGGGAGGTGCTGCGCGAGGGGCTGCTGAAGGTGGGCACCCGCGTGGTCAGCGTGCGCGACGCCCAGCGCGAGGGCCGGCTGTCCCCGCCGGCGGAGACGGCCCGCCAGCAGGCGGCCGCCGAGGCGCACTCGGCGCGCGTCTCGCGCGCCATGAAGCGCGCGACCCCCGGTGAGCCGGCGGAGCGGGTCGGCGGCACGGCCGTGCCGAACGTCGAGCACGCCGAGAACGCCCCCGAGCGCGACACGAGCGCGGAGCCGGTCAAGCGCGCGAGGGGCGGGCGCGCGACGGCAGAGCGCGCCGCGCGCACGAGCGCGTCGGGCGAGGGCGTCACCGCGCCGGGCACGGCCGAGCCGGTCACGGCGAAGCGCGGCACGGCGAAGCGCGGGGCGGCGAAGCGCGGCACGGCCGAGCGCGGCACGGCGAAGCGGGCCGCGGCCGCCGCGGAGCGCGGGGCGTCCTCGTGAGCGCGGCGCAGCCCCTGGTCGTGGTGCACCCCACGCCGGACGTCCTGGCGCACGCGGCGGCGGGCCGGCTGATCGCCGCGCTCGCCGACGCGCAGGCCCGGCGGGGCGTGGCGCACGTGTCGCTGACGGGCGGCACGATCGGCGGGCGCACGCTGGAGGCGGTGGCCGCCTCCCCCGCCCGCGACGCGGTGGACTGGCGGCGGGTGCACGTGTGGTGGAGCGACGAGCGGTTCCTGCCCGCCGGGGACCCCGAGCGCAACGCCACCCAGGCGCGCGCGGCCCTGCTGGACGCGCTGGACCTGGACCCGGCGACCGTGCACGAGCCGCCGGCCTCCGACGGCCCGGACGGCGACGACCCCGACGCCGCCGCGGCCCGCTACGCCGCGGAGCTGGCCGCCGCGGCCGACGGGGCCGAGGTGCCCGCCTTCGACGTGCTGCTGCTGGGCATGGGCCCGGACGGGCACGTGGCCTCCCTCTTCCCACACCACCCCGGGCTGGCGCGCGACGAGTCCAGCGTCATCGGGGTGCGCGAGTCCCCCAAGCCGCCGCCGGTGCGCCTGTCGTTCACCTTCGGCGCGCTGGCGCGCGCCCGGCAGGTGTGGGTGGTGGCCTCCGGCGCGGAGAAGGCCGCGGCGGTGGCGCGCGGCGTGGGCGGCGACGACGTCAGCGGCACCCCCGCCGCGGGCGTGCGCGGCAGCGAGGCGACGCTGTGGCTGGTCGACGCCGCGGCCGCCGCGCAGCTGCCGGGCTAGGCGCCCGCGCGCCGAGCGCACCGGCCCAGCACGAGGGCCCGGCACGACGCAGGCCCCCGACCGGATGCCGGTCGGGGGCCTGCGCGCTGCGGGGTGGTGCTGCTCAGCGGATCAGCGGATGAGGCCGCGGGCCCGCAGCCCCTCGAGCGCCTCGTTGAGGATGGCCTCGCCGTCCGCGTCGCTGCGCCGCTCCTTCACGTACGCCAGGTGCGTCTTGTACGGCTCGTTCCTCGGCGGAGCGGGCGGGTTCGCGCGGTCGGTGCCGGCGGGGAAGCCGCAGCGCGGGCAGTCCCACGTCTCGGGCGGTTCGACCCCGGACTCCTCCGCGAAGCTCGGGCGCGTCTCGTGCCCGTTCGCGCACCAGTACGAGATGCGCACGCGGGGCGCGGTGTCGCCGCGCTCCGCCTCGCCCATCGGACCGGCGCCGACCCTGCTGCCACGGATGGCGTTGCCACCTGCCACGTCCTACGTCTCCCCTCGGGCTCCGCCCGGGGGCGGTGCCTGCTCGCTCGGTCGCTCAGAACTCGTCGGTGAAGCGCTGCACGAGACCGAGCAGCACGATGCACGTGAACCAGACCAGCCCGGCCCCCACCGTGAAGCGGTTGAGGTTGCGCTCGGCCATGCTGGACCCGGACAGGCTGGTGGTGACACCCCCGCCGAACATGTCGGAGAGGCCACCGCCCTTGCCCTTGTGCAGCAGGATCAGCAGCGTCAGGAAGAGGCTGGACAGGGCCAGCAGCACCTGCAGCACGATGCGGAGGACGGTCACGCGGATCCTTCGTCTCAGGCGGCCCGCGCAGCGGGTCCACCGGGTCGGGGCTGGTCCAGGGTAGGCCATCGGACGAGCCCGGCGGTGGAGCGCCGGGCCCGCCGCGGCGCTCAGGCCGGGTGCTCGCGGTAGCGGACGATCGCGGCGAAGTCGCCGGCGTCGGTGCTGGCGCCGCCGACCAGGGCGCCGTCCACGTCGGGCTGGGCCATGATCGAGGCGATGTTGGCGGGCTTGACGCTGCCGCCGTAGAGCACGCGCACCGCCTGGGCGGTGGCGGCGTCGAACTGCCCGGCCACGGCCGCGCGCAGCGCCTCGCACACCTCCTGCGCGTCGGCGGGGCTGGCGAACTCACCGGTGCCGATGGCCCACACCGGCTCGTAGGCCAGCACCAGGCCGGCGACCTGCGCCGGCTGCAGGTCCTCCAGGGCGGCGGTGACCTGCGCGACGGTGAAGGGCACGTGCGTGCCCTCGCGGCGCACCTCCAGCGGCTCGCCCACGCACACGATCGGCGTCAGCCCGTGCTCCAGCGCCCGGCGGGTCTTGGCGCGCACCACCGCGTCGTCCTCGCCGTGGTACTGCCGGCGCTCGGAGTGGCCCACGGCGACGTAGGTGACGCCCAGCTTGGCCAGCTGCGCGGCGGAGACCTCGCCGGTGTAGGCGCCGGACTCGTGCGCGGAGACGTCCTGCGCACCCAGCTTCAGCGCCAGCCGGTCGCCCTCGATGAGGGTCTGCACGGTGCGCAGCGAGGTGTGCGAGGGCAGCACGGCGACCTCGACGGCGCCGTGGTCGTGCTTGGCGTCCTTGAGCGTCCAGTCCAGCTTCTGCACCAGCAGGGTGCCCTGCTGGTGGTCGAGCACCATCTTCCAGTTGCCGGCGATGAGCGGGGTGCGGGCCACGGGCGGTCTCCTCCGGAGGGGCTGGGGGCGTCAGTCGAGCACGTCGAGGCCGGGCAGCTGCTCGCCCTCGAGGTACTCCAGGCTCGCACCGCCGCCGGTGGAGATGTGCCCGAAGTCCTCGTCGGCGAAGCCGAGGGTGCGCACGGCCGCGGCGGAGTCGCCGCCGCCGACGACGCTGAAGGCGGGCGAGTCCACCAGCGCCCGCGCCACGGCGCGGGTGCCGTGCGCGTACGGCTCCATCTCGAAGACGCCCATCGGCCCGTTCCAGAAGACGGTGCGCGCGTCGGCCAGGGCCGCGGCGAACGCGGCGGCGGAGTCGGGGCCGATGTCCAGGCCGAGGCGGTCGGCGGGGATGGCGTCGGCGGCCACGACGGAGTGCTCGGCGTCGGCGGCGAACGCGGTGGCCGCCACGACGTCGGTGGGCAGCACCAGCTGCACGCCCTTGTCGGCGGCGGTGGCGGTGTAGCCGCGCACGCGCTCGAGCTGGTCCTCCTCCAGCAGCGACTTCCCCACCTCGTGGCCGGCGGCCTTGAGGAAGGTGAAGACCATGCCGCCGCCGACGAGCAGGCGGTCGCCGGAGGTGAGCAGCGAGCCGAGCAGGTTGTCGATGACGCCGAGCTTGTCGGAGACCTTCGAGCCGCCGAGCACCACCGCGTAGGGGCGCTCGGGGGAGCTCGTCAGGCGCTGCAGCACCTCGACCTCGGTGGCCACCAGCCCGCCGGCGGCGTGCGGCAGGCGCAGCGCGACGTCGTAGACGCTGGCGTGCTTGCGGTGCACGGCGCCGAAGCCGTCGGAGACGAAGCCGTCGGCCAGGGCGGCGAGCTCGTCGGCGAACGCCCCGCGCTCGGCGTCGTCCCGGCTGGTCTCGGCGGCGTTGAAGCGCACGTTCTCCAGCAGCACCAGCGCGCCGTCGCCCAGGGCGTCCACGGCGGCGGTGGCCGCCTCGCCGACCGTGACGGGGCAGAAGGCGACGTCCACGCCCTCCAGCAGCTCCGCCAGGCGCGCGTGCACGGGCGCCAGGGAGTACTTCTCCTCCGGCGCGCCCTTCGGGCGCCCCAGGTGGGCGGTGACCACGACGCGGGCGCCGGCGTCGAGCAGGCGGCGCAGGGTGGGCACCGAGGCGCGCACGCGGCCGTCGTCGGTGATGCGCGCCGCGCCGCCGGAGCGGTCCAGCGGCACGTTGAGGTCGCTGCGCACCAGCACCCGCCTGCCGCGCAGGCCGCCGAGCTCGCGCTCGAGGTCGTCGATCGTCTTCACGGTTCCTCCGGGGGTGGCCTCGGGCGCGCGGGCTCGGGGCGCGCGGGCGTGGGGCGTGGGGCGTGGCGGGCGTCGTGCGGGACGGGTGTCCGGCGGGTCGTGCGGGTCGCCGCCCGCGCGGCGGCGCGCGGGCAGCACTCACCGGCCCGGGGCGCGGGGTCCCGGGCCGGTGGCGGTGCTCAGAGGGTGCTGCCGACCAGGGCGGTCAGGTCGACGAGGCGGTTGGAGTAGCCCCACTCGTTGTCGTACCAGCCGACGACCTTCACCTGGTCGCCGTTGACCTTGGTCAGGCCCGAGTCGTAGATGCACGAGGCCGGGTCGGTGACGATGTCGCTGGAGACCAGCTCCTCGTCGGAGTACACGAGGTAGCCCTTCAGCGGGCCGTCGGCGGCCGCGCGGTAGGCCGCGTGGACCTCCTCGGCGCTGACCTCGCGCGAGAGGGTGACGGTCAGGTCGGTGGCCGAGCCGGTGGGCACCGGCACGCGCAGCGCGTAGCCGTCCAGCTTGCCCTTCAGCTCCGGCAGCACCAGGCCGATGGCCTTGGCCGCGCCCGTGCTGGTCGGCACGATGTTCAGGGCCGCGGCGCGCGCGCGGCGCAGGTCCTTGTGCGGGCCGTCCTGCAGGTTCTGGTCGGCGGTGTAGGCGTGCACGGTGGTCATCAGGCCGCGCTCGATGCCGAAGGCGTCCTGCAGCACCTTCGCCAGCGGGGCCAGGCAGTTGGTGGTGCACGAGGCGTTGGAGATGATCGTGTGCTGCGCCGGGTCGTAGTCGCCGTCGTTGACGCCCATGACGACGGTGACGTCGTCGTTCTTGGCCGGCGCGGAGATGATGACCTTCTTGGCGCCGCCGGCGACGTGCGCCTTGGCCTTCTCGCCGTCGGTGAAGAACCCGGTGGACTCGATGACGACGTCCACGCCCAGCTCGCCCCAGGGCAGCTTGCCCGGGTCGCGCTCGGCGAGGACCTTCACCGTCCGGGAGCCGACGACGATCGAGTCGCCGTCGACGCGCACCTCGTCCGCCAGCTTGCCCAGGACGGAGTCGTGCTTGAGCAGGTGCGCCAGCGCCTTGGCGTCGGTCAGGTCGTTGACCGCGACGACCTCGATGTCCGCGCCGGAGGCCAGCGCCGCGCGGAAGAAGTTGCGGCCGATGCGGCCGAAGCCGTTGATGCCGACCTTGGTGGTCATGCGCTCTCCTCCTCGACGCTCCGGGGCGGACCCGGCCGCGTCAGCTCTGCGTGCTTCTGTCTGGTGCTCCGCCCGCCGCGGCGCCGCGGCGACGGGCACGACCCTATGGCCTGCGTCACGTCCCGGTGCAGCCGGGTGCGGCGCAGGGACCCGCCGAGACGCGCCGGAACCCGCCGGGAGCGGGCGCGCCGGCCCTCAGGCGTCCAGCATGTCGGCCGTGAGGCCGGACTCGGTGCCCGGCACGCCCAGCTCCCCGGCGCGCTTGTCGGCCATGCCCAGCAGGCGGCGGATGCGCCCGGCGATGGCGTCCTTGGTCATGGGGGGGTCGGCGAGCTGGCCCAGCTCCTCCAGGCTGGCCTGCTTGTGCTCCAGGCGCAGGCGCCCGGCCTGCAGCAGGTGGTCGGGCACGTCGTCGCCGAGCAGCTCCAGGGCCCGCTCCACGCGCGCGCCGGCGGCCACCGCCGCGCGCGCCGAGCGGCGCAGGTTCGCGTCGTCGAAGTTGGCCAGGCGGTTGGCGGTGGCGCGCACCTCGCGGCGCATGCGCCGCTCCTCCCAGGTCATCATCGCGTCGTGCGCGCCCAGGCGCGTGAGCAGCGCGCTGATGGCGTCGCCGTCGCGCAGCACCACGCGGTCCACCCCGCGCACCTCGCGCGCCTTGGCCGACAGCTCCAGGCGGCGCGCGGCGCCGACCAGGGCCAGCGCCGCCTCCGGGCCCGGGCAGGTGACCTCCAGGGCGGCCGAGCGGCCCGGCTCGGTCAGGGAGCCGCGCGCCAGGAACGCCCCGCGCCAGGCGGCCTCGGCGATCTGCGCGGAGGAGGAGACGATGTGCGAGGGCAGCCCGCGCACCGGGCGGCCGCGGGTGTCCAGCAGCCCGGTCTGGCGCGCCAGCGACTCGCCCTCGCGCGCCACGCGCAGCACGTAGCGGGTCGCGCGGCGCAGGCCGGAGGCCTGCACCACGAGCAGGTCGCTGGGGTGGCCGAAGACGTCGGCGATGTCGCGCCGCAGCCGGCGCGCGATCGAGGCGGAGTCCAGCTCCGCCTCGATGACGATGCGCCCGGAGACGATGTGCAGCCCGCCGGCGAAGCGCAGCATCACCGACACCTCCGCCTTGCGCGCTGCGGTCGTCGTCACCGGCAGCCGGCTCAGCTCGTCCTTGACCGCCGCCGTCATCGCCATGTCCCGTCCTCCTCCGACGTCGCGCACCCCACGGCCCGGGCGGCCCGGACGGCCGCCCCGCTGCCGGCCGTCCCGCTGCGGCCCCGCCTCACGCGTCCCCCCACGGTGCCACCCCCGCGGCCCGACCGGCGCCCGGCGGGGCCGAGAAGACGTCGCGGTAGGCCGCCGCCAGCCGCAGCGCGTCGTGGCGCGCGGTGCCGTCGCCGGTGGAGACGTGCCGCAGCACCAGGTCCGCGCCCAGGTCCGCGGCCACGCCCGCCAGGGCGTCCAGGTCGCTGACGACCACCGGGTCGGCGACCACCGCGTCCACCCGCAGGTCCGGCGCGTGCGCGGCCAGCACCTCCAGGTGCGCCTCGGCGCTGAAGCCGTCGGTCTCGCCCGGCTGCACCGCGAGGTTGAGGGTCACGCACACCCGCGCCGGCGTGGTGCGCAGCGCGCGCCCCAGCGCCGGGACCATCAGGTGCGGCAGGACGCTGGTGAACCACGAGCCGGGCCCCAGCACCACCCAGTCCGCCTCGTGCACGGCCTGGACCACCTCCACGGGCACCGGCGGGTCGGCCGGCACCAGGCGCACCCCAGCCACGCGACCGGGCGTGGAGGCCACCGCGACCTGCCCGCGCACCGGCGTGAGGGCGCCCTTCTCGCCGGGCACCAGCCCGAGCACGTCGGCCTCGATGTCCAGCGGGACGGCGGCCATCGGCAGCACCCGCCCGCGCGCGCCGAGCAGGCGGGCCACCCAGTCCAGGCCGGCGACCTCGTCGCCCAGCAGCTCCCACAGGGTGGCGATGAGCAGGTTGCCGGTGGCGTGCTGGTGCAGCCCGCCGCCGCTGTCGAAGCGGTGCTGCAGCACGTCGCGCCAGGTGCGGCCCCACTCGGAGTCGTCGCACAGCGCGGACAGGGCCATGCGCAGGTCCCCGGGCGGCAGCACGCCGAGCTCGCGGCGCAGCCGGCCTGAGGAGCCGCCGTCGTCGGCGACGGTGACCACGGCGGTGAGGCGGTCGGTCAGGTGGCGCAGCGCCGACAGGGAGGCGGACAGCCCGTGCCCGCCGCCGAGCGCGACGACGGCCGGCGCGTCGGAGGGGGCGGGGCGCACGGGCAGGGCGCCGGTGGCGGGGACGGGGCCGGTGGGCAGGCTCACTCGCGCCCCAGGTCCCGGTGCAGCACGCGCACGCCCACCCCGGCGCGGCGCAGGCGCCCGCCGAGCTCCTCGGCCATGGCCACCGAGCGGTGCTTGCCGCCGGTGCAGCCGAACGCGATGGTCGCGTAGCGCTTGTTCTCGCGGCGGTAGCCGGCCAGCACCGGCTCCAGGGCGCCGGCGTAGCGCTCCAGGAACGGCGCGGCGCCCTCCGCGGCGAGCACGTACTCGGCCACGGGCGCGTCCTGGCCCGTCAGCGGGCGCAGGTCCGGCTCCCAGTGGGGGTTGGGCAGGAAGCGCACGTCCGCGATGTGCTCGGCGTCGGCGGGCGTGCCGTACTTGAAGCCGAAGCTCATGACGGTCACGCGCAGGTCGTCGGTGCCCTCCGCCTCGAACAGGGACGCCACCAGCGCCCCGAGCTGGTGGACGTTGAAGGAGGAGGAGTCCACCACGACGTCCGCGCGCGAGCGCAGGTCGCCGGTCAAGGCGCGCTCGCGGGCGATGCCGTCGACGATGCGGTCGTCGCCCTGCAGGGGGTGCGGGCGGCGCACGGACTCGAAGCGGCGCACGAGCACCTCGTCGGTGGCGTCGAGGAAGAGCAGCCGCGGGGAGACGTGGCGGGTGTCCAGCGCCGCCAGGGTGCTGGACAGCTGCGGGAAGAAGGTGCCCCCGCGCACGTCGACGACCACGGCGATGCGCGGCACGGAGGGCCCGGCGCGCGCGGCCAGCTCCGCCAGCGGCTCGAGCATCTGCGGCGGCAGGTTGTCCACCACGTACCAGCCGAGGTCCTCCAGCGCCTTGGCGGTGGTCGAGCGCCCGGCGCCGGACATGCCGGTGATCACCAGCAGCTCCGCCCGCCGGGGCCGGGCGCCCGCCTCGCCGGCGGGGGCGTCGGTGCGGTCGTCGGCCGGGGGTTCCACGGGTGTCATCCTGTCACCCCGGGCGTGTCGCGCACGACCGGGTGGGACGCTCCGCGGTCGCGGGGTGACGCGCGGTCGACATCGCGTCGGGGCCCGCGGATCACCCGGCGCGCTGCCCGGCGGGTGCTCAGCGGGGCGCGCCCGGGCGGGCCAGGCGCAGGCGGCGGTCCTCGGCGAGGGTGAAGTAGTCCGCCGGCCCGCCGGCGCGCAGCAGCGGGTCCAGGGCCAGGGTGTCGACGGTGCCGTCGACGACGACGCGCTCGTCGAGGTGCACCAGCACCACCTCGCCGAGCACGAGCCAGGCGTCCACCTCGTGCTGCGCGGCGTCGGTCAGCCGCAGCACGCGGGTGACGCGGCACTCGAAGGCGACCAGGCTCTCGCCCACGCGCGGCGGGCCCACCAGCGTGGAGGGCGCCGGCGTCAGCCCGGCCAGGGCGAACTCGTCGACCTCCGGGCCCACCGGCGCGGACGTCTCGTTCATCGGGCCGGCCAGGGCCACGGAGGCCAGGTTCCAGACGAACTCGCCGGTGGCCTCGGCGTTGGCGGCGCTGTCCTTGTAGCCGACGCTGGAGAAGCCCACCACCGGCGGGGAGTAGTTGAAGAGGTTGAAGAAGCTGTAGGGCGCCAGGTTCGCCGTGCCGTCGGCGGCCAGCGTCGAGACCCACCCGATGGGCCGCGGGGCGACGATCGCGTTCAGCGGGTCGTGCGCCAGGCGGTGCCCCTCGCGGGGTTCGTAGGAGTGCACGACGCGCGACGCTACCCGCGCGCGCCGCGCCTCACTCGACGAGCTCGCCGGTGGCGGTGTTCACCGCGGGCTCGGGGGCCGGGGCGCCGGCGAGGGCGGCCACGACGGCGGCGGCGGTGCGCGGGCCCACGCCGGGCACCGCCGCGACCTCCTCGACGCTGGCCGCGCGCAGCTTCTTGACCGAGCCGAAGTGCTTCAGCAGCGCGGCCCGGCGCGTCTGGCCCAGCCCGGGCACGCCGTCCAGGGCGCTGCTGGTCATGGCCCGGCTGCGCCTGGAGCGGTGGTAGGTGATCGCGAAGCGGTGGGCCTCGTCGCGCACGCGCTGCAGCAGGAACAGCCCCTGGCTGGTGCGCGGCAGTACCAGGGGGTGCTCCTCCCCCGGCAGCCACACCTCCTCCAGCCGCTTGGCCAGCCCGCACAGCGCCACGTCGACGACGCCGGCGTCGGCCAGCGCCCGGGCGGCGGCGTCGACCTGGGGGCGCCCGCCGTCGACGACGACGAGGTTGGGCGCGTAGGCGAAGCGGCGCGGGCGGCCGGTCTCGGGGTCGACGCCGGCGGGCACGCGGGCACCCGCCTCCCCGCCCGCACCGCCGCCGGGCTCGCCGTCCGCGTCGCCGTCCGCGTCGCCGGCGGGCTCGCCGTCGGGCTCGGCGTCGGGCTCCGCCTCCAGCTCGGCCTCCAGCTCCGCGTCGCCGGCGACGAGGAGGGCGCCGGCGTCCTCCTCGGCGCGCGCGCGCCGGAAGCGGCGGGTGAGCACCTCGCGCATGGCGCGGGTGTCGTCGACGCCGCCCTCGTCGCCGCGCACGGCGAAGCGGCGGTAGTCGGCCTTCTTGGGCAGGCCGTCCTCGAAGACGACCATGGAGGCCACCACGTTCGTCTCCTGGGTGTGCGAGACGTCGAAGCACTCGATGCGCAGCGGCGCCTCGTCCAGGCCCAGGGCCTCCTGCAGCTCGGCCAGGGCCTGGCTGCGGGTGGTCAGGTCCCCGGCGCGGCGGGTCTTGTGCAGGGCCAGGGCCTGGGTGGCGTTGCGCTGCACCGTCTCCATGAGGGCGCGCTTGTCGCCGCGCTGGGGCACGCGCAGGTCCACGCGCGAGCCGCGCAGCTCGCTGAGCCAGTCCTCCACGTCGGTCTCGACGGTGGCCGGCAGGTGCGGCACGAGGACCTCGCGCGGCACCGACTCCCCGCTCTCGCCGCCGTAGACCTGCAGCAGCAGCTGCTCGACGAGCTCGGCGGGGCCGACGTCCTCGACCTTCTCGACGACCCAGCCGCGCTGGCCGCGCACCCGGCCGCCGCGCACGTGGAAGACCTGCACGGCGGCCTCGAGCTCGTCGTCGGCCACGGCGAAGACGTCGGCGTCGGTGGCGTCGGGCAGCACCACGGCGGACTTCTCCAGCGCCCTGGTCAGCGCGCCGAGGTCGTCGCGCAGGCGGGCGGCGCGCTCGAAGTCCAGCTCGGCGGCGGCCGCGCGCATCTCCTGCTCGGTGCGGCGCACGAAGCGGGCGGTGTTGCCGGCGACGAAGTCGCACAGGTCCGCGGCCAGGGCGCGGTGCTCCTCGGCGCTGACGCGGCCCACGCAGGGCGCGGAGCACTTGTCGATGTAGCCCAGCAGGCAGGGCCGGCCGGTCTGCGCGGCGCGGCGGTACACGCCGGTGGAGCAGGTGCGCACCGGGAAGACGCGCAGCAGCAGGTCCACGGTCTCGCGGATGGCCCAGGCGTGGGTGTACGGGCCGAAGTAGCGGGTGCCCTTGCGCTTGGCGCCGCGCATGACCTGCACGCGCGGGACCTCCTCGCCCATGGTGACCGCCAGGTACGGGTAGGACTTGTCGTCGCGGTACTTGACGTTGAAGCGCGGGTCGAACTCCTTGATCCAGGAGTACTCCAGCTGCAGCGCCTCGACCTCGGTGGCGACCACCGTCCACTCCACGCCGGCCGCGGTGGTGACCATCGCCATGGTGCGCGGGTGCAGCGCGGAGAGGTCCTGGAAGTAGTTCGCCAGGCGCTGGCGCAGGCTCTTGGCCTTGCCGACGTAGATCACCCGCCCGGACGGGTCGCGGAAGCGGTACACGCCGGGCTCGTCGGGGACCTCCCCCGGTGCGGGGCGGTAGGTGGCGGGGTCGGGCACGACGGCAGGTTATGCCGGGGCGCCGACGCCCCGCCCCGGCACCCGGGGGCGCGGGGGCACGGGGCGGGCGGGCGCGGGGACGGGGGCCGAGGCGGGTGCGTCAGTCCGCGGAGCCGGGCTCGGCGAGCTCGCCCTGGGCCTTGGCGAGGGGCGCGTTGGGCAGCAGGTTCGCCGCGGCGGCCTGCAGCTTGGTGCCCAGCGAGCCGGTGACCACGTGGTCGCGGCCCTTCTGCAGCGCCTTGAACGCCTGGCGGGCGACCGTGGCGGGGTCGTCCTTCGCGGAGGTCTGCCCCATCTTCGTGTCCTGCATGTCGGCGCGCTCGAAGAACTCGGTGTCGGTGGGCCCGGGCAGGAACGCGGTGACGACGACGCCCTTCTGCTCCAGCTCCTGGCGCAGCGACTGGGCCAGCGACTGCGCGAACGCCTTCGAGGCGCCGTAGACGGCCTGGTAGGGGGCGGGCACGCGCGCGGCCAGCGAGGAGGTGATGAGGATGCGGCCCTCGCCGCGCTGGACCATGGAGCGGGCCGCCAGCTTGGCCAGGTGCACGAAGGAGACGACGTTGAGGTCGATCAGGTGCAGCTCGTCCTCCAGGGAGGTCTCGACGAACTCCCCGCCCACCCCGACGCCGGCGTGGACGGCGACCGCGTCCACCGCGCGCCCGCCGGCGGTGGCCGTGGCCCACAGCTGCTCCACCCCGGCGGCGGTGGACAGGTCCACCCGCACCGCGTCCACCACCGCGCGCGGCTCGACGTCGAGGAGCTCGGCGGGCACGGCGGTGATGCGCTCGTCCTCGGCGGCCACGAGCACGTCGTAGCCGCCGGCGGCGAACTCCTTGGCCAGCTCCAGGCCGATGCCGCTGGAGGCGCCGGTGACGACGGCGAAGGGGCGGGACGTGTCGGCGCTGCTCACTGCGGACCTCCGGGGGACGGCTGCTCCGGCCGCCGCGCGGCCGCTGTCGAGGGCACCCGTGCCCGCTGCGGCGCGATCCATGCGCGCCGCGGCGCGGCCCACCGGGCCGGGCGGCTCAGCAGGTGGCGACGAAGCGCTGCAGCACCCGCACGCCGAAGCGCAGCGCGTCCACCGGCACGCGCTCGTCGACGCCGTGGAACATGCCCGCGAAGTCCATCCCGGCGGGCAGGCGCAGCGGGGCGAAGCCGTACCCGCGCACGCCCAGGTGGGAGAAGGACTTGTTGTCGGTGCCGCCGGAGAGGCAGTACGGCAGCACGGCGGCGCCGGGGTCCTCCGCCTCCAGGGCCGCGCGCATGCGGTCCACGAGCGGGGCGGCGTAGCTGGTCTCCAGGGCCACCGACTCGTTGACGGTCTCGACGTCCACGCGCTCGCCGGCCAGCTCGCGGATCGTGCTCAGCAGCTCCTCCTGCCGGCCGGGCAGGAAGCGGGCGTCGACCAGGGCGGTGGCGGTGCCGGGGATGACGTTGTGCTTGTACCCCGCCTCCAGCGCGGTGGGGTTGGCGGTGTTCTGCAGCGTGGCGCCCACCCAGCGCGCGGTCGTGCCCAGCGTGGCCAGCAGCGCCGAGGGGTCGTCCTCGTCGAAGGCCACCCCGGTGATCTCCGAGACGCCCTCGAGGAACTGGCGCACGGTGGGCGTGTACTCCAGCGGCCAGCGGTGCGCGCCGATGCGCGCCACGGCCGCGCACAGCCGCGTCACGGCGTTGTCGGTGCCCACCTGCGAGCCGTGCCCGGCGCGCCCGTGCGCCACCAGGCGCAGCCAGGCCAGGCCCTTCTCGGCGGTCTGCAGCAGGTAGGCGCGCCGCCCGCCGAGGTCGACGGAGAAGCCGCCCACCTCGCTGACGGCCTCGGTGACGCCCTCGAAGAGCTCGGGGCGGTTCTCCACCAGCCACTGCGCGCCCTGCACGCCGGCGGCCTCCTCGTCGGCCAGGAACGCCACGACGAGGTCGCGCGGGGGGCGCTGCCCGGTGCGCGCGAGGTCGCGCACGACGGCCAGCAGCATCGCGTCCATGTCCTTCATGTCCACCGCGCCGCGGCCCCACAGGCAGTCGTCGGCCACCTCGCCGGCGAAGGGGTCCACGCTCCAGTCGGCGGCGCGCGCGGGCACGACGTCCAGGTGCCCGTGCAGCAGCAGCGCGCCGCGCTCGGCGGTGCTGCGCTCGTCGCCGGGGATGCGCAGCACGACGTTGCCGCGGCCGGGGAAGCCCTCGACGTACTCCGGCTGCAGGCCCACCTCGTGCAGCAGGGCGGCCACGTGCTCGGCCGCGGCGCGCTCGCCGGGCCCGGAGCCGTCGCCGTGGTTGGAGGTGTCGATGCGGATGAGGTCGCGCGCGATGCCGAGCACCTCGTCCTGCGCCACCTCGCCGGCCCGCGCGTCCAGCGCGCCGCCCGCCGCGCCGCCCGCTCCGCCGTCTGCCCCCGTGCCGCCCGCGGCGGTCCCCTGCGCGTCCACGGGCGCCACGCTAGACGCGCCCGCCCCGCGGCGGCCGGGCGGGTGGTGCCGGGCGGTAACGTCCCCGTGCCATGGACACCCTGCCTCCCGGGGCCGCCCCGCGCGAGCACCCGAGCAGCGCCCGGGGGTGGACGCCCGCCGAGCACCGCGGGGTGACCGACGCGGTGCACGACGCCCTGCTCGAGCTGCTCATGAGCCGCGGGGTCGAGCCGGGCTCGGCGCTGCGCACGCAGGCGCTGGCCGACCGCCTGGGCGTGTCCGCCACCCCCGTGCGCGAGGCGCTGGCGCGCCTGGAGGGCACGGGGCTGGTGGTGCGCAGCGCCCGGCGCGGCTACCGCGCCGCGCCGCTGCTGTCGGCGCGCGAGCTGGCGCAGCTGGTGGACGTGCGCCTGCTGGTCGAGCCGGGCAACGCCGAGCGGGCCTGCGCGCGCGCCGACGACGCGTTCGTGGCGCGCCTGCACGCGGCGGTCGAGCGGCAGCGGCGCGCGCCCACCGGTCCCGGCTACAGCGGCTTCAAGCGCTACCTGGAGGCCGACTGGGCCTTCCACGAGCTGGTCGCCGAGGGCACCGGCAACCCGTTCATCGTGCGCACCCTGGACTCCTTCCGCGGCTTCGTGCAGCGCCTGCACCAGGTCGAGCAGCACGTGCCGGACTCGCGCGAGTCCGTCGCCGAGCACGAGGCGGTGGTGCGCGCCTTCGAGGCGCGCGACGCCGCGGCGGCCGGCGCGGCGATGCGCGTGCACCTGGAGGCGGTGCTGGAGCGCGCCGACACCGGCTGAGGCGCACCGCGCCGCGCCGGACGGGACCGGCCGGGCCGGGCGCACCGGGCGGCCCGGGCGCGCGGCGGGCACCCGCCCGGGGGGCCGGTCGTTGACAGCGGGGCAGCGGTGCGGCAGGCTGAGCCCGTCCTGATTTTCTATAGAATCTGGGACCCGGAGTCCCGATGGAGCGAGACGTGAGCGACGACGCCGCACAGCCCACCCAGCGCACGACCGTCTTCGACGGCTACCCCGAGGTGCTGACGCGAGAGAACTGGCCGATCACGGTCCCGATGATGCCGCACCCCGGCGTCCTCGCGGACGGCACGTCGGTGCAGGACCAGCCCGCCGAGGGCTGGGCCGCCACCCTCGAGGTGATGACCGACGCGGGGTACACCAGCATCGACCCCACCGACACGTGGATCCGCATCGCGGACCTCTCGCCGGCGCGGCTGGAGGAGTTCGCCGCCACCGTGCGCGCCGCGGGCCTGAGCATCCCGGCGTTCTCCACCTCGCGCCGCAGCGTCATGGACCACGAGAAGGCCGAGGAGAACCTCGCCTACTCGCACCGCGCCATCGACGCCTGCGCGGCCATCGGCATCCCGCTGGTCAACTTCGGCTTCATGCGCGGCTTCACCCCCGCGCAGGCGAAGGCGCTGTGGTTCTGGCTGGAGCCCGGCTACTCCGACGACTTCTCCGACGAGGCGCGCGCCCTGGCGGTCTCGCGCATCCAGGAGCTGGCGCGCCACGCCCAGGAGGTGGGCGTGCAGATCGCGCTGGAGATGTACGAGGACACCTACACGGGCACCGCCGACTCCGCCGTGCGCTTCGTGCACGAGGTCGGCTACGACAACGTCGGCCTGAACCCCGACTTCGGCAACATCTGGCGCCTGCACCGCCCCGTGGAGCCGTGGGAGGAGATCGCGGCGAAGATGTTCCCGCTGACCAACTACTGGCACCTGAAGAACTACTACCGCGACGAGGAGCCGACCACCGGCTCGGTGCGCTCGCACCCGGCGCCGCTGGAGTTCGGCACCATCAACTACCGCAAGGCGATCGCCATGGCGGTCGAGGCGGGGTTCCGCGGGGCGTTCTGCGTCGAGCACTACGGCGGCGACAGCATCAGCGTCGGCGCCACCAACCGCGAGTACATCCGGCGCGTGCTGCCCAAGCAGACGCCCTGGGCCCCGTTCCGCAGCCTCTGAGCGATCGAAGGAGACCGTTCCACATGACGAAGATCTTCGGTGACCCGAACTCGTTCGTGGCCGACGCCCTGGCGGGCTTCACCGACCTGTACTCGCAGTACGTGCAGCCGGTGCCGCACGGGGTGGTCCGCTCCACCGCGACGCCCGACGGCAAGGTGGCCGTGGTCGTCGGCGGCGGTTCCGGGCACTACCCGGCCTTCGCCGGCTACGTCGGCCCGGGCCTGGCGGACGGGGCCGTGTGCGGCAACGTCTTCGCCTCGCCCTCCACGCGCTGGGTGTACGACGTGGCCAAGGCCGCCAACCGCGGCGGCGGGGTCGTGCTCGCCTTCGGCAACTACGCCGGCGACATCCTCAACTTCGGCCTGGCCGCCGAGCGGCTGCGCGCCGAGGGGATCCCCGCCGAGCTGCTCGTGGTCACCGACGACGTCGCCAGCGAGGGCCAGGGCGCCAACGGCCAGCGCCGCGGCATCGCCGGCGACGTGGTGGCCTTCAAGATCGCCGGTGCCGCGGCCGAGGCCGGCTACGGCTTCGAGGACGTCGTGCGCGTCTCGCGCCACGCCAACGACGTCACCCGCTCCATGGGCATCGCCTTCGCCGGCTGCACCCTGCCCGGCGAGACCGAGCCGCTCTTCACCGTCGGCGACGGCAAGATGGGCGTGGGCCTGGGCATCCACGGCGAGCCGGGCATCTCCGAGGAGCCCATCGGCTCCCCCGAGGAGATCGCCGAGCTGCTCGTGCAGCGCGTGCTCGACGGCCGGCCCGAGCAGGCGCCCGACAGCGGGCGCATCACCGTGCTCGTCAACGGCCTGGGCTCGACGAAGTACGAGGAGCTGTTCCTGCTCTACGCGCCGATCGCGCAGCGCCTGCGCGCGGCCGGCTACGAGATCGTCGCCCCGCAGGTCGGCGAGCTCGTCACCAGCCTGGACATGGCCGGCGCCTCGCTGACGGTGACGTGGCTGGACGAGGAGCTGGAGCGGCTGTGGACCGCCCCGGCGCAGACGCCGGCGATGAGCGTGGGCGCGACCATCGAGACCACCCCGGCCCCGCGCTACGAGGCCGTCGAGGACGAGGTCGCCGACTACTCCGGCACCCCCGAGGCCGCCGCCGAGGCCGGCCGGCGCGTGGCCGCCCTCATCGAGTCCGTGCGCGACGTCCTCAAGGACGCCGAGGCCGAGCTCGGCCGCATCGACGCCGTCGCCGGCGACGGCGACCACGGCACCGGCATGGTGCAGGGCTCGACCGCCGCGGCCGCCGCGGCCCGCGCGGCCGCCGACGCCGGCGCCGGGGCGGGCTCCGTGCTCGCCGCCGCCGGCGGCGCCTGGGCCGACCGCGCCGGCGGCACCTCGGGCGTGATCTGGGGCGTGCTGCTGCACGCCTTCGCCGACAAGCTCGGCGACGAGGGCGTGCCCACCGTCCAGCAGGTCGCCGAGGGCGCCACCGCCTCCGTCGAGGCCGTGCAGCGCCTGGCCGGGGCCCGCGTGGGCAACAAGACGATGGTCGACGCGCAGGTGCCCTTCGCCGAGGTGCTCGCCGAGCGCGTCGGCGCCGGCGACGACCTGAGGACCGCGTGGGCGGCCGCCGCGCAGGCGTCCACCGCCGCGGCGGAGGCCACCAAGGACCTGCGCCCGCAGATCGGGCGCGCCCGGCCGCTGGCCGAGCGCTCGCTGGGCCACCCCGACGCGGGTGCCGTCTCGCTGGCGCTCATCACGCGCACCGTCGCCGAGAAGCTCTGACCGACCACCCCAGACCCAGGAGGAACCCGTGAGCGAGAGCACCGCGAGCCCGCAGTGGCGCGTCGTCGTCGCCGCCGACGAGGCCGGCTTGTCCTACAAGGAGGCCATCAAGGCGGACCTGCTGAAGGACCCGCGCGTGAAGGAGGTCATCGACGTGGGCGTGAAGGCCGATGAGGACACCGCCTACCCGCACGTGGCCGTGGCCGGGGCGCGCAAGATCGCCGCCGGGGAGGCGGACCGGGGCATCTTCGTGTGCGGCACCGGCATGGGGGTGGCCATCGCGG
>NZ_JBJLRD010000066.1:0-20918 GCF_050871305.1 Kineococcus gypseus
CGGCGTGCTGGTCGGCGTGCTGGTCGGCGTGCTGGTCGGCGTGCTGGTCGGCGTGCTGGTCGGCGTGCTGGTCGGCGTGCTGGTCGGCGTGCTGGTCGGCGTGCTGGTCGGCGTGCTGGTCGGCGTGGGGCTGGGTGCGGGGGTGCCCGCGATGGTGACGGTCGCCACCGCCGAGGAGCTCAGCTCGCCGTCGCTGATGGAGTAGCGCACGGCGAACGAGCCGCTCGAACCGTGGTCCGCGCCGACGTACAGGCGACCGTCGCGGAGCATGAGTTGCGAGCCGGCGGTCGCGGTGCCCTGACGGGTCGCGGCGGTGATGGCGGGGTGCTGACCGTCCGGGTCGGCGTCGTTGGTGAGCACCCGGGAGGTCACGTCGATCAGGGGCGTGGAACGAGGGTCGGTCGAGGCGTCGACGGTCAGCACGTCGTCGACCGCCGTGGGGGCGCGGTTGACGAAGGGCGCCTCGGTGATCCCGACCGCCTTGCGGGCTGCGGAGACGGCGGCGTCCGAGCGCACCAGTCCGGCGCCGAAGCGGTCGTCGCGGCCGGTCGTGCCGAGGTCCTCGGCAGAGGTTTCGAGGAGCTCCTCGACCTCGTCGGGGCTGAAGGTCTTCTTCACGGCCTTGACGGTCGCGGCCACGGCCGCGACGTGCGGGGCCGCCATGGAGGTGCCGCTCATCCACTCGTAGGAGGTGGAGCTCCGGTTGTACGTCGACACGATCATCTCGCCGGGGGCGCTGACGTCGACCTGGGGACCGTGCTCGGAGAAGCTCGCGAGAGCGTCACCCCGCCCGGTGGCGGAGACGCCGACGACGCCGGGCAGCGAGGCCGGCATCAGGACGGGGTTGCCGCACGTGGTGGTCGCACCACCGGTGCAAGGGGCGCCGTAGTTGCCCGCGGCGGCGACGACGACCACACCTTCGGTGCGTGCGTGGTCCACAGCCTTCTGCACGGCCTGGCTGGTCTGCCCGCCCGCTCCGATGACGAGGGACAGGTTGACGACGTCCACGCCGTCGTCGGCGGCGTCGTAGATGGCTCGGACGATGCCGTCGCTGGTGCCCGCGCCGGCGTCGTCGAACACGCGGTAGATGCGCAGCTTCACGCCCGGGGCGAACCCGTCGACACCGGCGTTGCCCGCGGTGGCGGCGATGGTGCCCGCGACGTGCGTGCCGTGGCCGAGGCCGTCGGAGGTGTAGTCGCGCTCGGTGGTGTAGTCGCGGCCGCCGAGCACGGTGCCGACCGGGAGGTCGGCGTGCGGGGCGATGCCGGAGTCGATGACGCCCACGGTGACGGCGCCGATCGAGCCGGCCAGCGACGCGTCCTGGACGCCTGCGCGCATCCGGGTGTGGTCCCACTGGTCGCTGCGGCGGTCGTCACCGACGGCGTCGACCGCGGGAGCGGCCGGCAGGGTCGGCTCGGCGCCGTCGACGCCGGGCTGGGCGGCCAGGATCTGCGCGGCGCGCTCGGCGTCGGCGCTGGAGCCGGCGGAGACGGTGAGCACCTCGTACGAGCGCCCGCCGGGGACGACGACCGTGACGTCGTGGCCGTCGCCCTTCGTGGCGGCGCCCAGGGCGGACGCCTCCGCGGGGGACAGCTCGGCGCGCACCTCGACGGGCAGCGCGGCCAGGTCGCCCGCGGTGGAGGTGGCGAGCGCGGGAGCGACGGGACCGAGGACGGCGGCGGCCCCGAGGACGGCGACGGCCCCGAGGACCAGCGGGACGGCACGGCGCGAAGCACTCACGCGAGGACTCATCGGCACGATCCGCGGCGGCGAGAGCCCGGGCGGGCCGGTGCTGGTGCTCCCGGGCGGCGGGTTCACCCCGGCGCAGCAGCGCGCACCCGTGGGCCTGGATCCGGGGCGGCAGCCCGCGCTATGGTCCGCCGCCGCGGCGCCCTCAACGCCCTGCGACCCGCACCAGCAGCCGCTCGACGCGCTCCCCCACGACCTCCGGCGCGTACCTCTCCTCCACCCGAGCGCGGGCGGCGGAACGCAGGTGCGGCCCGGCGGCCAGCCCGCGCTCCACGGCGGCGGCGAGATCGGGTGGCGTGCTCGACGCGGCCAGCAGCGACGCGTCGAGGCCGCCGGCGACCTCGGGGTTCGCGCCGACGGGCGTGGCCACGACGGGCACGCCGCTGGCGAACGCCTCCAGCGTGACCACGCCGAAGCCCTCGAGCTCCAGGGTGGGCAGCACGAACAGGTCCGCCGCGCGGTGCAGGCCCGGCAGGTCCTCCTCGGGCACGAACCCCAGCAGCTGCACCGTCCCGGCCAGCCCGAGGCGCTCCACACGCGCCCGCAGCTCGTCCTCCAGGTATCCGCGCCCGCCGATCAGGACGCGCAGGCCCGGGTGGCGGGCGCGCAGCGCCGGCACCGCGTCGATGAGGTTCTCCAGGCCCATGCGGCGCACCAGGCGGCGCACGCTGAGCAGCACCGGCCCGTCGCCGCCGACGCCCCAGCGCTCGCGCAGCGCGGCGCGCTCGACGTCCCCGGCGGGGTGGAACCGCTCGAGGTCCACGGCCAGGGGCACGACATCCACCTCGGCGCGGGCGCTGGGGTGCACGAGGTGCAACTGCGCGCGCATGAAGTCGCTGGCGGTGATCACGCGCACGCAGCCGTCCACCGCGAGCAGTTCCGCACGCCGGGTCAGGTCGGCCACGACACCGGCGGCGGCACGGACCAGGGGGTACTTGCCGCCCGCGGCGTCCAGGCGCACCTCCACCGAGGAGGGGGCATGGAAGCGGTACAGCGCCTTGCCGCCGAGCCCGGCGCGCACCACGGCCGCGCCGTGGAAGGTGCTGTGCACGTACAGGGCGTCGAAGCGCTCACGAGCGTCCAGCGAACGCAGCCAGCCGGGCAGGCGGGTCAGCGTGGCGGCCGGGTGGGCGTAGTAGGCGCGCGAGCCGCGCGCCGGGGCGGGGTGGCGCAGCAGGCGCCACGCGCCGCGGTCCTGCACCAGCGGCTGGTGCGGGTCGTGCCGGCGCACCAGCACGGTGACGTCGTGCCCGCGCCGGGCCAGCTCGTCGACCTCCACCAGCACCGAGGAGGCCACGCCCCCGCGGTGCTCGGGCGGGACGCCGTCGGTGATCACGAGGAGACGCACGGGGGTGAGCGTGCCACGGACGGCGCAACAGCCGGGTGGGAGTCGGCCCGTTCGCGTCCGCAGCACCCGCACCACACCTACCCTGGTGGCGCGCCACGGCACGATCCCGGGCGAACCCCGTCCCGAGAGGAACCACCGTGGCACGCCCCGCCGCCCGTCCGCACCGTTCCCGCACCCGCCGCGCCGCTGCCGCCGCCACGCTGAGCACGCTCGTGCTCGGGTGCACGACCGCACTGGTCGACGTGCCGTCCGCCTCCGCGATCGCCACGCGCAGCCGCCTCGCCGGCGCGGACCGCTTCGAAACGGCGGCGCGCATCGTCGAGCGGGCGTTCCCTACCGGGGCGCCGGTGGTGTACCTCGCGCGCGCGGACGCCTTCCCCGACGCCCTGGCGGCCGGAGCGCTGAGCGACGGGCCGGTGCTGCTGGTGCCGCGCAGCGGTGCCGTGCCCGCGGTGGTGCTGGAGTCCGTGCAGCGGCTCGCGCCGCGCACCGTGGTGGCCCTGGGCGATGCGAACGCCGTCGGCGACGACGTGCTGGCGGCGGTGGCCGGCGGGCGCGCGACGCGGCGCCTGGGCGGCGCGGACCGCTACGCCACCGCCGCGCTCGTGGCACGCGCCGCGTTCCCCGGCACCGCCCGCACCGTGTACCTCACGCGCGGCGACACGTTCCCCGACGCCCTCTCGGCCGGTTCGCTCACCGACGGGCCGGTGCTGCTGGTGCCCTCCACGGGCGAGGTGCCGGACGTGGTGCTCCGGGAGGTGCAGCGGCTGGCACCGCAGCGGGTGGTGGCGCTGGGCGACGAGCGCGCCGTCGCGGCGGACGTGCTGGACTCCGCGGCGGCCGGTCGGCCCACGTCCCGCCTGGGCGGGGCGGACCGCTACGCCACGTCCGCGGCGATCGCTCGTGCCGCGTTCCCGGCGGGGGCCCCGGTGACCTACTTGGCACGCGCCGACGCCTTCCCCGACGCACTGGCCGCCGGTGCCCTGCGCGACGGCCCGGTGCTGCTGATGCCCACGTGCGAGGAGGTACCGGCCTCCGGCGTGGAGGCGCTGCGCGCCCTGGACGCCTCGCACGTCGTGGCCCTCGGCAACGGGCAGGCGGTGTGCGACCGCACGCTGATCAACGCCTACTACTCGGTGCAGCCCTCCACGCGCTACCTGGGCGAGCAGTACTTCGGCGGGAACGTCGCAGGCTGGTGGTTCAACCGGCAGGAGAACGTCGACGGGACGCTGTACGACTACGCCACACGGGCGGTCTGGTCGGGCAGGACGACCGAGAGCATTCCGCTGGACGGCGGGTACGCGCGCTTCCGCACCACCGTGGAGACACCCGGTGAGCGCCCGCAGGACGAGCACCTGCCCCAGCTCGACGTGGTCGTCGACGGTCGGGTGGTGTCCACCACGGTGCTCGGCGTCGGCGCGCACCGGGACCTCGACGTCGACGTCACCGGTGCGCAGGAGGTGCAGCTGGTGCTGCACGCCCCGGAGGCCACGGGTCCCTACCCGGTCGTCGGCGTCACGCTGCTCGGCAACCCTCGGGTGGTCACCGCCACCGGCGTGGACGACGGCCCGCAGTACACCCACGCGGTGGTGCCGCAGCAGCGGCTCCTGCTCGCCGACTCCGCCGGCGGTGGCGCCATGGCGGGGCAGCTGACCGCCGGCCGTGGCGTCCTGGGCGGGGTGACGTACGAGCACGCGGTGCTGGGGTTCTACGACGAGCACGCCGGGTTCACCGGCGAGCTCACCGACCGCAGGTCGTGGCGGCTCAGTCGTGCCTACCGACGACTGACCACCGTGGTCGGCATGGCCGACGACAGCGAGGACCCCACCGCCCACGGGCGCCTCGAGGTCGTCCTCGACGGGCGCCTCGCGCACAGCGTGCCGTTCACGGTCGGCCGGCCCGTGCCGGTCGACGTGGACATCACCGGGGTGCTGGACCTTGAGCTGCGGACGGTGAACTCCGCGCCCGGCGCTGCGACACCGGTGCTGGCGGACCCGGTCGTCACACCCTGAGGCGGGCCGTCAGCCCCTCCGCGCAGTCTCCTCGGCGCGGGTGCGGCCAGGCGCTCAGGCGGGGTACGGGGCGGACAGGAGGTCGAGGTCGAGGCGCTCGCTGCGGCGCACCCGGCTCAGCGGGTAGTCGTCGGCGGACACCACCTCGGGCAGCAAGCTGCTGACAGCGCTGCGCGCACTCTGCTCGCGCTCGGACGGCCCGCACCGAGCGACGAGAGCGTTGCCGAAGGCGGTCCATGCCCAGTAGCGGCGGACAGGGTCCTCAGCGGCGATCAACGTCGCGGCCGCCTGGGCAGGTGCGGGCAGCGTGGCACCGGGTTCAGGCAAGGCCGCCGAGCGCAGGTCCGGCGGGCACGGGGCGTCGTCGTCCGGGAGCATCGGCAGCGCACCCGGCGCCACCACGACGACCAGGACGAGGTCGTACGGCGGTTCACCCCAGCCCCCGGTGGCTTCGACCCGGAGTTCCAGGACATCAGCCAGGACTTGACCCAAGGGGCTCGTCTCCTTGGGCGCCTTGGACCGCATCTCCTTCTCCAGCGGCCGGAGCCAAGCGACGACGGCGTCCGGGAAGGCGAACCGGCTGAAGCGGCGGCCGATCTCCTGGCCCAGCCGGCGCACATCGGCGTCCTGCTGCACGCCGGGACAGTGCGCGAGCGGCGCGACCACGGCCTTGTGGACGGTGCTGATCAGTTCGAGGTCGGCGAAGGCGGTGCTGCCCAGCTCAGGCAGGTGGGCGTAGCGGGGGCGATCACCGGCGCGGGCACCTCGCGCGTCCTTCTCCTCGAGGTGCACGAGAGGCGCGACCTGGAGGTGGGTCACCTTCTCCAGCACGATGTCGCACGTCTGGCTGGTGAGGACCACCCCGTGCGGCGCGGTGAGGTGCTGCACCTGCCCGTCCGGGCCGGTCACGGGGAAGGTGGTCAGGTCCGGCAGCAGGTCACCCTGGGAGCGTCCCTCCAGGTCGACGGGCTCGGTGGCGCGCTCGGTCATGGACGGGACGCGTCGCCGTGCAGGTTGCCGAGCAGGTCAGCGGGGTGGAAGGGCCGGCCGGTCACCTCACCGGAGCCTGGAGCGTGCCGGGCGCGGAACTCGTCCACCAGGCTCAAGCCGCCGACGGGACGCGGCGCGAAGAGCGCAGCGCGGCGCTCCTCAGGGTTCGCCGCGTCCAGTGCGTCCACGAGCGCGGCGAACTCACGGACCACCTGCTCGTTGCGGGCGTTGAGCCGAGCTCCGCCGGCCCAGAGGTGCACTGCTCGGCGTGAGACGCCGAACAGCCTGCCGAGCTGCTCCCACGTCAAGCCGGTCTCGCGACGGATCCGCACGACGTTCTCCTGCGCTGTCCGGGCCCGTGACGGCTGCGGAACCGCGGGAGGGGCGTGCCGCGGGGCGGATGGGGCACTCGCGCGGAGTACTCGCTCGTTGTGCTCCCTGCGCTCCCAGAGCGTGCGAGCGCTGGACGTGGACCCACGGAGGTCTCGCACCACGTAGTCGCGGGGCGCACCGGTGGCGGTGCCACCTCCCACCAGCGCGTAGAAGGCATCGGGGATCCCCCGGCGCTCGGTCGCGGGAACGCTCACGAGGCGCCTCCTCCGAAGGTTTCGATGAAGCGGTCGGTGGTGCTCCACCGGAAGAACGCGTGTGCCAGTGCCGCGCTGGTCGCGAGCACCTCGCGCACACGCGGTGGAGCGGCGTCCCCGCGGGTCTCCTCGAAGGCATCGAGGTCGAGCACCCAGCACGGACGGTCCGACGGGGGCACGCTCGGGTCTAGGACGAGCCCCGCGGGGACGAGCCCGGAGCGCACGGTGAGGAAGCGGGACTCCTCGACGCGGAACTGCGCCTGTCCGAGGGCGTGCAGCCGTTCAGCGCCGTCGAGAGGCACGCCGACCATGCCCAGCACCGGAGGCTCCAGCAGGGCGTCGAGGTGCTCCAGCAAGGCTTCGTCGGCCACCTGGTTGATGTAGCGGATGCCCACCCGAGTGGTCACCGGCGGGTCGGCCAGGCCGACGAAGGCGCTCCACACCGCGTCCCAGCGGCTCAAGAAGTCGGAACGGCTGACGTAGGCGCCGGTGTCCAGGCTGAGGAAGGAGGAGCCGACGTGAACACCCCACGACTCGTCGGCGCTGCGCAACTGCCAAGAGCGCGTGGTCAGCGGCTGCTCTTGAACACCTTGGGGACCGATGAGGAAGGTCGACTCCTGCTGGGGCACCATGATCGGGTAAGAACTGCGCACCACGGCGGCGAACTCACCGGCCACGCGATCATCGGCGATCAAGGCGGACAGCGGTGGGAACTGCACCTGTGCCAGCACCCGAGTCAGGGGTGAAGCAGCCAGGTGTACTTCATCGAAACCGGCTACCGCGAAGGGTCCGGCTCCGGTAGTCGTCATGCTTCACACACTACTTCACAGCACGCAGGAGGGCGATCAACCAGATGTAATCAATTAGTAACTCTGCGCACTGCTTGGAAGATCGCCCGACGGTCGACGCGCGGCGCTGGGGCAGTTCGATGAATTGCACGGCTCCAGTCGCTCTGGCCGAGATCGCTAGCTGGACGGTACGTGATCAGCATCCAAGGGTTGAGGAGCGCGGGCGGTGGGGTGCACGAGGTGCAACTGCGAGCGCATGAAGTCGCTGGCGGTGATCACGCGCGCGCAGCCGTCCACCGCGAGCAGTTCCGCACGGCGCGTCAGGTCGGCCACGACACCGGCGGCGGCACGGACCAGGGGGTACTTGCCGCCCGCGGCGTCCAGGCGCACCTCCACCGAGGAGGGGGCGTAGAAGCGGTACAGCGCCTTGCCGCCGAGCCCGGCGCGCACCGGCGTACCGCTCCAGCCACGGGTCCGGAGGGACCGCAGCTCGACGCGGTAGCGCACGACCACCAGCACCTGGGGAGGATCCCCGCGCGGCCGCCACCCGGCTCTCCCGGGTTCCGTCGTCCGCGCACGCCAGAGCCCCGGACCTGGAGGGTCCGGGGCTCTGGACGTGCTACCTGCCGGTCATGCCGGCAGGTCGTCGACCGTTCAGCTGATCGTGACGTCGCCGCCGGTGATGTTGGCGCTGCCGTCCGTCGCGGTGTCGGTGATGCCGGTGACCGCGGTCAGGGTCAGCGGGTACTCGATGTCGCCGTCACCGGCCGCGTTGCGGTCCTCCGCGTCCTCCGTGAGGGTCACGGTGACCGTCTCGGTCCCAGCGGTGCCGGACGCGACGTCGCTGGCGGCGATGGTGGCCGTGGTGGTGGCCGTGCCCGGGGTCGCGCTCGACACCAGGATGGTGTCACCGTCCGCGTCGGTGAAGGTGAGCGTCGCACCGGTGACGGCCACATCCACACCGCGGTTGAAGGTCAGCGTGTACACGTCACCGCTGTCCACGGCGCCCTCGAGGACCTCGTCGGTCGTCAGCACCGCGGAGGTGAGCGTCGGGCGCACCTGCGTGGCGGTCGTGTCGGCGTTCGCCTCGGTGCTCAGCGCCGACTCCTCGTCGGAGACGGTCTGCGTCGCGGCCACGTCGTAGAAGGACGAAGCGGTCAGACCGGTCAGGACGACCTGGAAGCCGGCGGTGGCGGCGTCCTGGTCACCCGTCGCGGTCGCGAGCACGTCGCTGTCCGTGGTCACCGTCGGGTCACCGGCACCCGCACCGTCGGCGTCGACCTCGCCGTAGACCGTGACGGTGTCGGCGTCGTCGACACCGGTGATCGTCAGGGTGGCCGTCGTGTCGGCGGGGGTCACCGTGGTGATCGCCGGCGCGGCCGGCGTGGTGTCACCGAGCACGAACGTCGAGTCGAGCGCCTCGTTCTGCTGGTAGACCGTGCCGGTGATCAGGTCGTCACCGACCGACAGCTGGGCCTCGAACTCCTCGGGGGTGACCGCGTTGGTCGCGGCGGTGCCACCGATGAAGAAGTTGTCTTCAGCGTCGTAGTTGTAGATCGACGCGGTGGTGACGATCGAGTCGCCCTCCTTGTCGACGATCACGATGTCCTGCGGCGGCGTGGCGATGGCACCGGTGGCAGCCTCGTCCGGAACGGTCTGCACCGCGCCGCCCAGCCCGAAGGCCTCCGAGGGCAGGCCGGCGTCGTCGAGCTCCAGTCGGGTGTTCTCCCCGCCGTCGACGTACACGACCGGGACGAAGCCCTCGACCGCGGCGGCGTCGGTGGTGACGGTGAAGCTGACGGTGCCGCCGGTCGGCGAGATGCCACCGATGGACTGACCGGCACCGGCGCCCGCGCTGATGCCGTTGACGACCGTGATGTCGGCCGCCACGGTGCCCGGCAGAGCGAGACCGGTGGAGCCGTCCTCGGCGAAGGAGACGACCCCGTCCTCGTCGACCGAGATGTTGTTGGCGTTGACCAGCGTGATGCGGTAGTCGGTGTCGGCATCGAGGTTGGCGACGCTGTACTGACGCACCTCACCGAAACCGAGCTGAGCGGCCTCGGCCGGAGTCACCGCGAGGGTCTGGTTGGACTCGACCGGCCCACCCTCGGCGGACTCGGTCGCCTCCTCGAGGAACTCGGTCGGCACGCTGTTCTCGTCGCCGAAGACGACACCCGTGGTCAGGGTGCCGGCGTTGTCGGCCAGGTACTGGCGCGTGCCCTCACCCAGGTCGTTGGTGCCCAGGGTCAGCAGGATCGGGGTGCCGGTCACGCCGCCCCACGGGCCGGCGGCCAGGGCGTCGACGCGCTCGCCGTTGGCGATCGCGGCGCTGGTGCCGTCGAAGAGGCCCTCGCCGAACTCGGACTCGGCCAGCAGGGCCGCGGTCTCGGAGCGGTCAGCACCACCGATGGTGGTCTCGACGTCGATGCCCTCGGCGGCTTCGGCCACCGCGTCCTTGACGTCCTGGGTGATGCCGTTGCCGAGGAAGACGACGCGGTCGATGTCGCCGCTGGCGAGCACCTCCTCGGTCGCCGCTGGCAGCGAGGTGGCGTTGGTCAGCAGGATGGGGGTGCCGTTGTAGGCGATGGGGCCGGCGGCCAGCGCGTCCGGCGAGACCTGTCCGACCGCGTAGTCGCCGCGGGCCAGGAACACGGTCGAGGCCGGGGTCTCGCCCTGCGCGTAGACCTGCGCGGCGGTGTCGAAGCGGTCCTCACCGGCCAGGGTGGCGGTGATGGTCAGGTCCGCGTCCTCGAGGTCGGCGATGGCGCCGGGGCCGACCGAGTTCTCGTCACCGACGACGATGACGTTGGTGGCGCCGAGAGCGGTGATCGCGTCGAGGGTGAACTCGGAGACCTGGTTGACGCTGGTCAGCAGGATCGGCGCGTCGTTCAGGCCGGCCACGTAGCTGGCGGAGAGGGCGTCGATGACGCGGTCGCCGTTGGCGATGACGACGGTGTCGGCACCGTCGGGGAAGGTGGCGAGCGCGGTCAGGGCCGCGGTCTCGAAGCGGTCCTCGCCGGCGACCTGGGACTCAGGAGCGGTGAGGTCGAAGCCAGGGGCGGCGAAGGCCGCCGAAGCGCTGAAACCGACGGTGGACAGACCCACGAGAGCCGCGACGCCGGCCCCGATGCCACGCCGGCGCAACCGGGAGGTTGCTGCGGTCACGATTGCCTCCAAGGCAGTGTGAAGTGATGTTCCCCCCCACGGGGGCCGGCTCAGTGCGAGCCTGCTGCCGCCGCCTCCTCCGCTACTCAGCGGAGTCTCTCGGTGACAGCAATGAACGTACACGAGAGTCACGATGGCAACACGGTGAGTTATGGGACTCGTGTGACCAGTGGGCTCCGTCACACGATCGACACACGCTGTGACCTGCGGTTTTGCCCTTGATCGAAGTACGTAACAGTTCGGTAACGGAACGTCCCACGGATCACGCTGGTCCCTCCCGACCCGTGCGGAGTGGTCCGGGAGGACCGGGTCACCACCCCCAGCTGGGTCGGGGCCGCCCTGACCCGTGTGGGTGATCCCCCTCGGCGCCGGTCAAGCAGCGCCCCGCCGGCACCGAAGCACCTGCCGTGACGCCTCGCCCCGCCCCCTCGCGCCCGCGGGCGGTCGTGGCGGCGGTGTCGAGCGCGCCCCTGGTGGCGCTGGGCCCGCTGCTGACCGCGCGCTGGGAGCACGCCGACCACCTCACCGCCGTGCTCGGCGCGCTCGCCCTGCTCGGCGCCGCCCTGCCCTTCTGCGCGGGCTGGGCGCTGGGCCGCGTGCGCACCGCCTCCTACGGCGTCGCCTCCGCGCTCTGGGGCTCGGGCGTCACCGCCGCCGGCCTGTGGCCGCACACCGCGCTCGGGCCGGTGCGGCTGCGCGAAGCCGCCCTGGCCGTGGCCGTCGCGGCGGCGCTCGGCCTCGGCGTGCGGCACGTGCTCCCCGCGCGCGGCGAGGGGGAGTCCCCCCTGCTGCCCGACGCCCTCGTGCTGGGCACCTGCCTGGCGCTGGCCGCCGGCGAGGTGCTCGTGCGCACGGGGTCGGCGCCCGGCCCGGCCGCGCTGGCCGTCGTGCTGCTGGCCTGCGCCCACGCGGGCACCTGCCTGGCCCTGGGCGTGGAGCACCCCGCTCTGCGCCGGGCCGCCGCCGCCAGCGGCACCGCGAGCGCCGCCGTCGCCCTCACCGCCCTCGCCACCGGCCCGCACCTCGCGCACGCCGCCCTCGTGACCGCGCTCGCGGCCGGGTTCACCGCCGCCGTCGGCGCCCCCAGCGGTCCCACCCGCCACTCCGGGGAGGCCTCCGCCCGGGCCGTGCACCGCCTGCGCCGGGTGCCGCTGACGCCCGCGGTCGCGCTGTCCGCCTCCGTGCTGCTCGCGCTGGCCGCCCCGCGCCCGGAGCCCCTGCTGGGGGTGCTGCAGCTGCTCGTCGTGCTGGCCGCCGCCGTGCGCTACGTCACCTCCGCGCGCGCGCAGGCGCGCACCACCGCGCACCTGGCCTTCCAGGCCCTGCACGACGACCTCACCGGGCTGGGCAACCGCGCCGCCCTGCGCCGGGCGCTGACCGGCCCCGACGGCGAGCAGCACCTGGTGCTGCTGGAGCTCGCGGGCCTGGACGACGTCAACGACGTGCTGGGCGTGACCACCGGCGACGCGCTCGTCTCCGCCGCCGCCGAGCGGGTGCGCGCGGTCGCCGCACCGCTCGGGGCGAGCGCCTACCGCACCTCCGGCGACGAGATCGCCGTGCTCGTCGCCGGCGACGCGGGGGAGGCCGCCCGCCTGGCGCGCACGCTCGTGCGCGCCGTGGCCGACGCCCCGGCGCACGTGCCCGGGGCCACCCGCTTCCCGCTGGCCGCCACCGCCGGCGTGGCGGCGTGCGCGCCGGCCGGCGACGGGGACGCCGGTGAGGGTCCCGCCGGCACCCACGACCCCGTGGCGGCCCTCGTGCGCGCCGACACCGCGCTGCGCCACGCCCGCCTGAGCGGGCCGGGGCACGTGTCCGTGTACTCCGGCGCCGTCGCCGCCGCGCACGACCACCGCACCCTGCTGCGCGAGCGCCTGGCGGCCGCGGTGCGCGCCGGCACCGTGGACGTGCACTTCCAGCCGGTGGTGTGCCTGCGGACCGGGCGCGTGGCGAAGTTCGAGGCCCTGGCCCGCTGGGAGGACCCGGTCCTCGGGCGCGTCAGCCCCGGCGAGTTCGTCGCCGTGGCCGAGGAGGCCAACCTCGTCGTCGCCCTGGGCGAGCACGTGCTGCGCAGCGCCGTGCGCTGGGCGCACGAGGCCGGCGTCTTCGCCGCGGGCACCGGCCTGGCCGTGAACGTCTCGGTGGTGCAGCTGCAGTCGCCCGGCTTCGCCGGCACCGTGCGCGACGTGCTGGCCCGCCACGACGTGCCAGCGCACCTGCTGACCCTGGAGCTGACCGAGTCCGTCTTCCTGGACGCCGACTCCCCCGCCGAGCGCGCGGTCACCGAGCTGGCCGCGCTGGGCTGCCGCATCGCCATCGACGACTTCGGCACCGGCTACTCCGCCTTCGGGTACCTGGACCGGCTGCCCGTGCACGTGCTGAAGATCGACCGGTCGCTGACCGGCTCGCTGACCGACGCCGGCAACGGGCGCTCGGTGGTGACCTGCGTGGTGGACCTGGCCACGCGCCTGGGGCTGACCGTGGTGGTCGAGGGCGTGGAGACCGAGGAGCAGGCCGCCGCGTGCCGGGACATGCGCGCGCCCCTGGGCCAGGGCTGGCTGTACTCCGCGGCCGTGCCGCGCACCGCCCTGGGCGAGCAGCTGACGCGCACCTACCCGGTGCCGGCCCTGGTGGCGCCCGGGGTGTGAGGCGGGGCGGTACCGGCAGTCGTCGTGAAGCCGCCCGCGGACCCGGTGGCGGCCGGGAGGATGCACGGGGACCGGACTGGACGGGGCGGGGTGGGGGCGTGCACGCACGACGGGGGGCCGGCACGCCGGCGCGGGCAGACCGGCACCGCTACGCCCGCGTGGTCCTGCTGGTCGCCTCCGCCGCCGTGCTGCTGGTCCTGCTGCCCGGGTACCCGGGCACCGTGCAGCCGCGCCTCGTCGCCGTGGAGGCGCTCGGCGCCGCGGCGCTCGCGGCGGCGTGCGCACTGGCGCCCACCCGGCGCGCCCGCCAGGTCCTCGGCCTGCTCACCGCGTACTGGGTCCTGACCGCCACCGGGGACCTGTACTGGCTGCTCACGGTGGACCCCACCGGCCTGAGCTTCGCCGCCGGCGAGCACGAGCCCGGCCCGACCGTGGCGCTGACGGTCGCCCGCTACGCCGCCCCGCTGGGGATGCTCGCCCTGACCACGCCCGCCACCGGCGGGCGGCGCTGGACGTGGCGGCGCGGGGTCTCGCAGGCGCAGGTCACCGTCGGTGCCGCCGCCCTGGTGCTGCTGGTCACGCCCGTGGGTGCCCTCGTCGACGACGGGCGCTCGTACTCGCTGTTCTGCTTCTTCGACGTGGTGGTGGCCGCCGCGGCCCTGGGCGCCGTCGTCACCTCCGCCTGGGCCACCCCCCGGCCGAAGCCCGGCACCACCCGCGCGCTGGTCCTGACGGCGGCCGGCGTGAGCGCGGTGGTGCTCGGCGACGCGGCGGTGCTCATCGGGCTGACCACCGAGGACGCCCTCACCGGCGGGGCCGGCGTCGCGCTCGGCTCGTGCGGGACGCTCGGCACGGCCGTGGTCCACCTCGCCGGCGCCGGTGCGCCGGCGCCCCTGGGCGAGCCGCTGCCCCGCCCGGCGGCACCCGCCCACCCGCACCTGCTGCTCGCCGTCACCGTCGCCACGCAAGCCGTGGTGCCGCTGGCCGTCAGCGCCACGGCCGCCGCCCGGCTCGCCGCCGCGCCCCCCGGCTCGCCGGGCGCTGCCGGCGCAGCGACCCTCGGCACGGCCGCGGCGGCGCTGGTGCTCACCGTGCTCACCGCCGTGCTGCACGGGCACCGCGCCCAGCGGGCGCAGGTCGCGGCCGCGGGCGCGCAGCGCGACGAGCTGACGGGCGCGCACAGCCGCCGCGGCCTGGCGGACCTGGTGCGCCACCACCTCGGCACCGGGACGGCCACCGGCACCGGGGGCGAGCCGGGCTGGACGCTGGTGCTGATGGACCTGGACGGCTTCAAGGCGGTCAACGACGGCCTCGGCCACGACGCCGGCGACGAGGTGCTGCGCGCGGTGGTGCGCCGGGCCGCCGACGTCGTCGCCGGCCGCGGCGCCGTCGCCCGCCTCGGCGGGGACGAGTTCGTCGTGCTGCTGCGCACCGGTCCGCCCTCGGCGCCGGCCACCGCGGCCGCGCTGGAGGCGCTGCGCGCTGCCGCCGCCGCGCCCGTGGCGCTGCCCGGCGGCTGCAGCGCCGCGGTCGGCGCCTCCCTGGGGGCCGTGCCCGCCGGCCCCGGCGCCGACCTGGCGGCGCTGCTCACGGACGCCGACCGGCGCATGTACACCGACAAGCACCAGCGGCACGCCCGGCGCGGCACGTCCCCCGCGTCACCCGCGACCCCCGCGCCCCGCCCGCCCCGGGCCCCC
The DNA here is from genome assembly GCF_050871305.1 of Kineococcus gypseus. Classification (NCBI taxonomy): domain Bacteria; kingdom Bacillati; phylum Actinomycetota; class Actinomycetes; order Kineosporiales; family Kineosporiaceae; genus Kineococcus; species Kineococcus gypseus. Next base: position 14,982 of record NZ_JBJLRD010000066.1, read on the forward strand.
CGACCGGCGGTGGAGGGCACCGGGGCGCCGGGTTAGGCTCGCCGGGATGGACGGGACCGAGACCGTGCTGGCGGACGACGCCGTCGCCGACGCGCTGCCGAGCGTGGTGCACGGTCAGCCTGGCGCGGTGCTGCTGGTGCGCACCACCGACGGCACCGTCCTGTTCGCCAACCCCCTCGCCGAGCAGCTCGCGCCCGAGGTGCGCCTGCCGTGCGCCGTGGACGACTGGGCGCGCGCCGCGGGCCTGCAGGCCTCCGACGGCTCGGAGCTGTCCGACCCCGGCACCGGCGAGGCGGCCAGCCCGCTCTCGCGCATCGCGCGCGGCGAGCCCGTGGGCGGCGAGCGCGTCAGCGCCGCGCGCGGCAACGACCAGGCCGCCCCGCGCGAGGCGCTGTGGGTGGTGGGCCTGCCGCTGGACGACGCCCCCGTCGAGCAGCTGAGCACCCTGGCGCTGGTGGTGCTGCTGCCGCTGCGCGAGAAGCAGCTCGTCGACGGCACCCGCGAGTCCGCCGAGCAGCTGCACAGCCGCGCCGTGCTGGCCAGCGACCTGTCCTTCACCATCTCCGACCCCAACCAGCCCGACGACCCGCTGGTGTGGGTTAACCCCGCGTTCGAGAAGGTCACCGGCTACGGCCGCGACGTGCTGGGCACCAACTGCCGCTTCCTGCAGGGTCCGGACACCGACCGCCAGGCGGTGGTGCGCATCTCCAAGGCGCTCGCCGCCGGCGAGACGATCACCGAGCTGCTGCTGAACTACCGCAAGGACGGCACGGCCTTCTGGAACGAGGTCGTCATCTCCCCCGTGCGCGACCGCGAGGGCCGCATCACCCACCACGTGGGCGTGCAGTCCGACGTGACGCTGCGCGTGCAGGCCGAGCGCGAGCGCGACGCCGCCCTGGCCGTCGCCCGCGACGCCCGCCGCCGCCTGGAGTTCCTCTCCGAGGTCGCCGACGCCCTCTCGGCCGTGCTGGACCCCGACGCCGCCCAGGACCTGCTGCCCTCCCTGGTGGTGCCGAAGTTCGCCGAGTGGGCCTTCGCCACGGTGCTGGACGCCTCCGGGCGCACCCGGCACGTGCGGGCCCGCCACGCCGACCCCGCCCGCGCCGCCGACGCCGAGCGCTTCCAGGAGGTGCAGGCGGGCCTGCGCGACGCCTCCGTCTCCATGCGGGTGCTGCGCGGGCAGCTCGGCCCGACCCTCGTGCGGGTCACCGACGCCGACGTCTCGCGCGGCGTGGGCGAGACGGAGGCCAACGAGCTGATCCACCGCATGGGCATGGGCAGCGCCCTGGTGGTGCCGCTGCGCGCGCGGGGGCAGGTCACCGGCGCGCTGACGCTGCTCAGCGGGCCGGACCGCCCCGCCTACACGGACGACGACCTGCTGACCGCCACCGACCTCGGCGCGCGCGCGGGCGTGGCGCTGGAGAACGCCCGGCTGTACGCGCAGCAGCGCCGCTCCTCCGAGACGCTGCAGCGCAGCCTGCTCACCGCGCCCGGCGACACCCCCGGCCTGGAGGTCGCCACCCGCTACATCCCCGCCGCGGAGGCCGCGCAGGTCGGCGGCGACTGGTACGACGCCTTCACCCAGCCGGACGGCTCCAGCACCGTCGTCATCGGCGACGTCATGGGCCACGACGTCTCCGCCGCCGCGGCCATGGGGCAGCTGCGCACCCTGGTGCGGGCGCTGGCCTACGACCGCTCCGCCGCCCCGCGCGAGGTGCTGCAGCGCCTGGACCACCTGCTGGACGGCCTGGGCGTCAGCACGCTGGCCACCGCGGTGGTGCTGCAGATGGACGGCGCCCCCGACGCCGGGCACCGCCGGGTGCGCTGGTGCACCGCCGGGCACCTGCCGCCCGTGCTGGCCCGCCCCGACGGCTCCGTCGGCGAGCTGGAGGGCGACGGGCTCATCCTCGGCCTGGGCGGCGGCGTCGAGCGCGTGCAGCACGAGGCGCTGATCGAGCGCGGCTCGACGGTGCTGCTGTACACCGACGGCCTGGTGGAGCGGCGCGACCGCCCCATGGAGGCGCGGCTGGCCGAGCTGCGCGCCGCGGTGGCCGAGCTGGCCGGGGCGCCGCTGGAGGAGCTGTGCGACCAGCTCATCGCCCGCATGCTGCCCGGCGGCAGCGACGACGACGTCGCGATCGTCGCGGCCCGCGTCGTCGGCCGCTGACGCGCTCCCCGCGGGCGCGCGCCGCGCACGGGCGGCGGGTCCCGTCGCCGCGGCCGGCCCCGGCCGGCCTCAGCCGGCCTCAGCCGGCCACGTCGCACCACACGTCCTTGCCCGCCGGGCCCACCCGCACCCCCCACGCCTCGCTGAGGGAGTCCACCAGGTCCACCCCGCGCCCGGACTCCGCGTGCGCCGGCGAGCGGTGGTGCCGCGGGCGCTCGGTGCTGCCGTCGCTGACGGTCAGCCGCAGCACGTCGACGCGACAGTCCACCGACGCCGCCACCGGCGGGGCGCCGTGCAGGACCGCGTTGACGGCCAGCTCGGACAGCAGCAGCAGCGCCCGCTCCAGCGGGCCGCCGTGGTGCACCGGGCACGCGGCCCGGCGCAGGAACTCGCGCGCCCGCCGGGCGGCGGACGGGTCGGCCGGCAGGGCCACCTCCGCCCGCGGCGTGACGTCGCACATGCGGTCATCCTCGGGGCGACGGGGCGGGCCCGCCCGCCGAGGACGCGCCCGGGGTTCCCAGCGCAGCCGCGGCGGTGGCAAGATGGGACCGCGCCGGCCGGGGCACGTGGAGGGGAAGACCACGAGTCCCGGCCGGCGTCCTGCTGCCCGCGCCGTCCCCCGTCCGGCCCCGCCGTCCCCCGTCCGGCCCCGCCGGGCCCCCGCCCGGCGCGCCGCGGGCGGCCGCGTCACCTACGTTCGGGGCGTGAGCCCACCCGACGGTCCCGGTCCCCTCCAGCGCGTCGTCGTCGTGCTCAACCCCAACAGCACCGGCGCCGGCCCGGACAACGCCCGCGCCCTGCAGCACGAGCTCGCCGCCCGCGTGCCGGACCTGCCGGTGGAGCTGGTCGAGACGCAGCACGCCGGGCACGCCGAGGAGCTGGCCCGCGAGCACGTGGCGCGCCACCCCGGCGTGCTGGTGGTCTCCGCCAGTGGCGACGGCGGCTACCACGAGGTCGTCAACGGCGTCGTCGCCGCCGGCCGCGACGGGCACGACGGCGGCCTGGCCGCGGTGCTGCCCTCCGGCAACGCCAACGACCACGCCACCGCCACCCAGCGCCGCCCGCTCGTCGACGCCGTCGTGGACGTCGCCACCGGCGGCGCCCGGCCCGAGCGCATGGACCTGCTGGAGGTCGACAGCGGCGACGGGGCGCCGCGGGTGGCGCACTCCTACGTCGGCGTGGGCATCAGCCCCGTCGCGGCCGCCGCCCTCAACGAGCACGACCTCGACGCGGTGAAGGAGACCGTGCTGGTCGTCAAGACGTTCTGGAAGTACCGGCCGATGACCATCGGTCACGACGGCCGCGACGTGCGCATCGACAGCCTGGTGTTCGCCAACATCGACCGGATGGCGAAGTACGCGCAGATCTCGGACGACTCGGCCACCGACGACGGGCGCTTCGAGGTGCTGCTGGTCGAGCACCGCAGCAAGCTGCGGCTGGTGGCGGAGTTCCTGCGCGTCGTGCACGGCAGGCACCCGGTGACCTCGCGCGCCGAGCCGTACGAGTTCGTCACCCGCAACCCCATGCCGCTGCAGCTGGACGGGGAGGTGCACCCGGTGCGCGGCGGCGCCACGGTGCGGGTGCGCTGCCTGCCGCTGGCGCTGCGCACCGTGCGCTGACCGCCGCGCGCCGACCGGCGACCGCCGACCGGGACGGGCCGGGCTCAGCCGGCGAGGAAGCCCAGCACGAGCGCCGAGGAGCGCTCGCGGGCCTCGGCGAGGTAGCCGTGCCGCGCGCCGGGCAGCAGCTCCGCGCGGGCGCGCGGCAGCAGCGCGGCCAGGGCGCGCGCGTTGCCCGGCGGGGTCATGGCGTCGTCCTCGCCGTGCACGACGAGCGCGGGCGCGGCCACCCGCGCCAGCAGGCCCGTGCCGTCGTGGCCGGTGCTGGCGGCGTGGTGCCCGCGCTGGACGGCGGCGGGCGCGCGCGGGGCGAAGCGCGCGGCCAGCTGGGGGTGGGCGGCGGCGAAGGCGGGCGTGAAGAACAGCTCGGCCAGCGCGGCGCGCCCGGCCGCGGTGCCCAGCCGGCGCAGCGCGCGGGTGACCTCCGGCGCGCGCGCCACCTCGGCCGCGCCGCCGGGGCCGGTGGCCCCGAGCACGAGGCGCTGCACGCGCCCGGGGTGCTCCGCGGCCAGGACCTGCGCGACCCGCCCGCCCATGGAGAAGCCGTGCACGTGGGCGCGCGCGGCGCCCAGCGCGTCGAGCACGGCGACGGCGTCGCGGGCGAAGCGGCGGGTGCTCCACTCCCCCGCCGCCGCGTCGCCGCCCGGGCCGGCCTGGCTGCGCCCGGTGCCGCGGGTGTGCACCACGACGACGCGGTGCACGGCGGCGAGGTCGTCGCGCAGGCCGTCGAGGACGTCGGGCTCCAGGGACTGCCCGCCCAGCAGCAGCACGGTGCCGGCCGGCGCCGGCGGGGAGTGCACGTCGGCGGCCAGGCGGGTGCCGTCGTCGGCGACGGCCGCCAGCTCCTCGCGGGCGGCGCGGCTCACGCGCCCGCGGGGCCGTCCACCGCGTCGGCGCCCCCGGAGCCGCCGGCGTCCCCGGCCCCGGCGGGGCGCGCCAGGCGCAGCAGCGGCTCGGTGGCCAGCCGCTGCCACAGGGCGACGACCCCGGCGGCGGTGACCAGCACGGCCAGCAACGCCAGCGGCCAGGCGTCCACGGCGAACGCCGCGCACAGCAGCAGCAGCCCCGGCAGCGGCAGCAGCCCGGCGGGCACGCGGGTCCACCAGCGCGGCTGCAGCACCGCCGCGGCGTACCACCAGGCCACCGCCACCACGCGCTCGTCCGGGTGGCGCCGGCCCTGCCGGGCCAGGGCCAGCACGTCGCGGCGGTCGGCGGCCGGCAGGGCGCGGAAGGCGCGGACCGCCGCCGCGCGCCGCTGCGCGGGCAGCTCGGGGGCGGTGACGCTCACGGGGACCTCCGGGGACGGTGCGCGGCTGCGCGGCGGGACGGGCGGTGCGGGCGCGGAGGGCATGGGATTCGAACCCATGAGGAAGGAGTGGGTACCTCCCTAGCGGTTTTCAAGACCGCCGCCTTCAACCACTCGGCCAGCCCTCCCGCGCCCTCCGAGTGTACGGACCGCACCGGCGCTCCCCGCCCGGCGAACCCCGCGGCCCGGCGGCCCCGCGCGCTCAGCGCAGCGCGACGAGCGGGGCCAGCGCGCGGGCCAGGTCGCGGGCGCGGGGCAGGTCGCGGGCGGCGGCGGGACGGCGCACGGCGAGCACGCCCTCGCCCGGGGCGGGCGCGTCCGCGTCGAGGACGACGGCGCGGCCGTCGGCGAGCATGGCGTCCAGCAGGCGCTCGCCCTCGGGCAGGGCGACGACCAGGCGCGAGCGCAGCAGGTGGCCGACGGCCGTGGTGCGCGCCAGGCGCAGCAGCAGCGCCTCGTCGTCCAGCCGCGCCAGCTCGGGGCGGCGCACCAGCAGGGTGGCCAGGGCCGTGACCTCGGCGGCGCTGGCCGGTGCGGGAGCGGCGTCGGCCGCGCGGGCGGCGGGGCGGGTGGGCGTGCGGAGCGCGCGGCGGTCCACGGTGGCCTCCTCGGGCGTCCTCGCGGTCACCGCCCACGGTGGGGGGCCGCTGTCCCCCTCGTCGTCGGCCGCGCCGGGGCCCGCCCTGATGCGCCGTCCGGGGGGGGGGGGGGGGGGGGGGGGGGGGGGGGGGGGGCGGGGGGGGGGGGGGGGGGGGGGGGGGGGGGGGGGGGGGGGGGGGGGGGGGGGGGGGTGGGGGGGGGGGGGGGCGGGGGGGGGGCGCGGGTTGGTGGGGTGGGCGGGCGGG
>NZ_JBJLRD010000067.1:0-20808 GCF_050871305.1 Kineococcus gypseus
GACGGGGTAGCCGAAGAAGAGGGCCAGGTAGACCACCGCGGGCGCCAGGAACGCCGCCTCGACCAGGCGGGTGCGCGTGATGCGCCGGGCCCGCCGGGGGGGGGGGGGGGGGGGGGGGGGGGGGGGGGGGGGGGGGGCCCGCCCCCCCCCCCCCCCCCCCCGGCGCCGCCGGCGCCCGCCCCCCCCCCCCCCGGGCCGGCGGTGAGGCCGGCGGTGAGGCCGGCGGTGAGGCGCTCGACGTACTTGGCCAGCACGTCGACCTCGAGGTTGACCAGCGCGCCGACGCCGCGCCGGCCCAGGGTGGTCAGCTGCAGGGTGGTGGGGATGAGGGAGACCTCGAACCAGGGGGCGGGGTCGTCCACGGCGCTGACGGCGCTGACGGTCAGCGAGGTGCCGTCGACGGTGATCGAGCCCTTCTCCACCACGTAGCGCGCCAGCGCCGGCTCCACGCCCACGCGCACCACCTCCCAGGCCTCGCCGGGGGTGCGCGCCAGGACGGTGCCGGTGCCGTCGACGTGGCCCTGCACGACGTGCCCGCCGAAGCGGGAGGAGGCGGACATGGCGCGCTCGAGGTTCACGCGCCGGCCGGCGGCGACGTCGCGCAGCGAGCTGCGCGCGAGGGTCTCGGCCATGACGTCGACGGTGAACACGCCCGGCTCGGGCTGCTCCACGACGGTCAGGCACACCCCGTCCACGGCGATGGACGCGCCGTGCACGGCGTCGGAGGTCACCAGCGGACCGCGCACGCTCAGGCGGGCGGAGTCCGCCGCGCGCTCGACGGCGACGACCTCGCCGACCTCCTCAACGATCCCGGTGAACACGGGCGACCTCCTCGGTTCGGGCCTGCTGCGGGTGGGGCTGCGGGTGGGGCTGCTCGGGCTGCTCGGGCGGCGGCCCGGACGGGCCGCGGGGGCGGGCGGTGACGCGCACGTCGCCGCCCACGCGGGCGAGGGCGTGCTCACCGGGGGCCAGGTCCAGGCGCAGCGCGCCGGTGATCCCGGTCACGCCCAGGTCGGCGACGGCGGCGGGACCGGCGCCCAGCAGCGCCGGGGCCAGGTAGGCGACGACCTCGTCGACCAGGCCGGCGCGGGCGAAGGAGGCCGCCAGCGCCGGGCCGCCCTCGAGCAGCACGGTGCGCACCTCGCGCGCGTGCAGGGCGGCGAGCACCGCGTGCGGGTCGCGGGTGCGCACGTGCAGCAGCTCGGCGCGCCCGTCGCGCAGGCGCGCCCCGGCGGGCAGCTCGCGCAGCCCGGCGACCACGCGCAGCGGCTGCGGGCCGTCCTCGGCGTCGTCGGGGCCGCGCACGGTCAGGGCGGGGTCGTCGGCCAGGGCGGTGCCGGTGCCGACCAGGACGGCGTCGTGCCCGGCGCGCAGGCGGTGCACGTCGGCGCGCGCGGGCGCGGAGGTGATCCAGCGGCTGGAGCCGTCCGCGGCCGCCGAGCGCCCGTCGAGGGTGGCGGCGAACTTCCACGTCACCCACGGGCGGGCCCGGCCCACGGCGGCGGCCCAGCGCTCGTTGAGGGCCTCGGCCTGCGCGGCGAGCACGCCGACCTCGACGTCGACGCCGGCCGCGCGCAGCAGCGCCGCTCCCCCGGCGGCGGCGGGGTTGGGGTCGGTGGCGGCCACCACGACGCGGCGCACCCCGGCGGCCAGCAGGGCCTGCGCGCACGGGCCGGTGCGCCCGGTGTGGGTGCACGGCTCCAGGGTGACCACGGCGGTGCAGCCGGCGGCGTGGCCGCCGCGCGCAGCCAGCTGCGCCAGGGCGGCGGCCTCGGCGTGGGCGGTGCCGGCGCCGCGGTGGAAGCCCTCGGCGACGGTGCGCCCGGCCGCGTCCAGCAGCACGCAGCCCACCCGCGGGTTCGGCCCGGTCAGCGGGCCGCGCGCGGCCAGCCGGAGGGCGCGGCGCATCGCCGCGACCTCGGCCGCGGGCCGCTCGCCCGTGCTGCTCGCACCGCTGGCACCCGCCGTCCCCGGCACCACGCTCCCCCTCCCCGTCCTCGGGTGTCCCGGGGCGTGCGGGGGCGGCCGGTGGCGGGCGCGCACAGGCGCACCGCCGACCAGGGGGCGCGCGGGCGCGGCCGGACGCACCGGTGGCGGGCCACCGGCTGCTCCGGGCGCGCCGCACGGCCCCGCGTGCCGCCTCCCGTCCGGACTCTCACCGTCGGTCCCGGAGTTCCACCGGGTCGGCCCACCGCCTGACGGCGGAGGGCTCGCGGACTGTCACCGCCGGTTCGGAATTGCACCGACCCCGGGGCACGCGTGTCGTTCGGTCTGCTCGTTCAGCTCGTGCAACGCCGGCAGCGCGGCGCGCTGTTCCCGTCCGCCCGCGCTCACCTGCCGCGGGTCGCGCCAGTGTGCCACGCGGCACCGGGACCGCTGCCGGCGCCGGGACCGCTGCCGGCGCCGCCGGCGGGCCGGCACCCGCGCGCGGGCGCGGTCGTCAGTGCGCGCAGGCGGCGGTGGCCAGGCGGCGCAGCTCCGCCACGGCGCCGGCGGCGTCCTCGGCGCCGTAGACGGCCGAGCCGGCGACGAAGACGTCCGCGCCGGCCTCGGCGGCGCGCTCGATGGTGGCGGCCGAGACGCCGCCGTCGACCTGCAGGCGCACGTCCAGCCCGGAGGCGCCGATGGCGGCGCGGGCGCGGCGGATCTTCGGCAGCGTCACGTCGAGGAAGGACTGCCCGCCGAAACCGGGCTCGACGGTCATCACCAGCAGCATGTCGAACTCGCCCAGCAGGTCCACGAACGGCTCCAGCGGGGTGGCCGGGCGCAGCGCGATGCCGGCGCGCGCCCCGGCCGCGCGCAGCTCGCGCGCCAGGCGCACCGGGGCGGTGGCGGCCTCGGCGTGGAAGGTCACCCCCTGGGCGCCGGCCTCGGCGTAGGCCGGCGCCCAGCGGTCGGGCGCCTCGATCATCAGGTGGCAGTCCAGCGGCACCGGCGAGACCTTCCGCAGCGCCTCGACCACCGGCAGGCCCAGCGTCAGGTTGGGCACGAAGTGCCCGTCCATGACGTCGACGTGGGCGGCGTCGGCGGTGGAGATGCGCTCCAGCTCCGCGGCCAGGTGGGCGAAGTCGGCGGACAGGATGCTGGGGTTGACCTGGATCGTCACGGCTGGACCCTAGCGGCGCGCACCCGCCCGGGGGTCCGGTCGGGGGCTCACGCGGGGGCTCACGGGGTCTGCGGGCGGCCCAGCGTGGTGCCCTGCACGGCCGGGTCCTGCTCGCCGGGGGCGGACAGGACCAGGAACAGCCCGGCGTACGGGCCCAGCCACACCCCGAAGCTGCGCAGGTCGTCCACCCAGCCGATCTCCCCGCCGGTGGAGGCGTCGACGACGGCGTGGCGCGGCTCGAACGCCTCCGAGCGCACGGTGCCCTCGATGGTCTCGCCGGTGAAGTTCAGCACCGTCACCTGCAGGGGCGCGCCGGTGCGCGCGGGGTCGCCGTCGTCGAGGCGGTGGACCATGACGAGCATCCCCGGGTGCGCCACCGGCGGCACGTCGACCTGGGTGGCCGCGGCCACGCCGTGGCGCGCGCGCACCTCCAGCACCCGGCGCAGGCCCGAGGCGAAGGACGTCTCCGAGGCCAGCTGCTCGGGCAGCGAGCCGTACAGCGAGCGCCCGCGCGGCATGCCCGAGGCGGAGGCGGTGGCCTGCGGGGCGACGTCCATGAGGTCGTGCGCGCCGCGGTGCACCCAGCGGGTGTCGCCGCCCTCGACGAGGTCGCGCACCTGCTCCACCGGCACCGGCAGGGTGCCGGTGAGGTCCCAGCCGGAGAGGGCGAAGACGCCCGGCTGCCAGGCGTTGAACATCGCCAGCAGCAGGTGGGCGCGGCGGATGCCTTCCACGTGCTCCTCGCCGATGGCGTCCAGGGTGCGCAGGCCCTGGGTGGCGGCGATGACGCTGGCGGTGGTGCAGGCGATGCCGTTGGTGGTGAAGACGTGGTTGTAGTCGGCCGCCTCGCCGGTCAGGCGGGCCAGCAGGTCCGCGCGCACCGTCTCGGCCAGCTGCGCGCCGGTGGTCGCCCGGCCGCGGAAGACGTACTCGTCGGCGGCGTGCAGGGTCGCCCAGTGCACCAGCTCGTAGGTCAGCTCGTCGTGGTTCTGCAGGGCGTGCACGAGGCTGACCGGCTCCACCCCGGTGGCCAGGCTGGTGCGCAGCGTCAGGCGCAGGAACTCGGTGTCGCCGGTGGCCAGCGCGTGGTGGTAGGCGGGGCGGTTGACGAAGTCGTAGGACAGGTCCGCGCCGACGCGGCCGGTGTCGCGGATGTCCTCCATCGTCAGGTTCAGCTCCTGGAAGGTGAACCCGCCGACCTTGCGCACCGTGCCGGCGATGACGTGGTTGGCCGCGTGCGAGAGGGGGTGCCCCTCGGACCACGCCGGCAGCCCCTCGGCGGACTTCTCCACGCCCAGGAAGCCGTTGGCGTCCAGGCGCAGGCCGTGGGTGCCCAGGTCGCCCAGGGAGTGCAGCGCGTCGCCGATGACCAGACGCATGCCGGCGAAGGTGGGGTCCAGCCAGTTGATGGAGGGCTGGCCCTGCTTGAAGTAGTGCAGGTACACCCAGCGGCGCACCTTGCCGTCCACGCCGGTGACCGGGGCGGTGGCCGACCAGTTGGTCTCCTTCACCCCGGGCGCGTAGAAGATCACCCGCTGCAGGGCGCCGATGATGTAGCCGTGCTCGGCCAGCTTGGCCTCGGTGACCGCGTCGAGGTTGACCGCGTCGCGCCCGGGCTGCACCTCCGGCAGCAGGTGCCAGTCCTCCTCGGGCACCTCGACCATGTGGTAGATGCCGGGGTACTCGCGGTAGGCCATCTCGGCCAGGCGGAAGTCGGCGCCCTTGCCGGTGTGCCCGGGCACGATGTCGTCGATGACGCTGCCGCCGTGGCGGTCGGCGACCGCGCACACCTCGCGGAACTCCTCCTCGGTGCCGAAGAGGGGGTCGATGTGGGTGCTGATGCGGTCGAAGTGCCCGTCCACGCTGGGCGTCTCGTTCCAGCCCGTCAGCCCGCCGGCGCGCTTGACCGGTCCGGTGTGCACCGCGTCGACGCCGATGCGCGAGAACGCCTCCCACAGCGCGTCGCTGCCCAGCGAGGCCAGGAACGACTCGCCGGGGCGGGTGACCAGGGAGATGGGGTAGGCGGTGAACCACACCGAGGCGGTGGCCAGCGCCCGGCGCGCGTCGGGGCGCGCGTAGGGGTTGCGCCACATCGCCGGCTGGCCGGACAGCTGCCGGGAGAGCACGTCGGCGTCGGCGAGCATCGACTGGCCCACCAGCCACTGCACGTAGGCGGGGTTGTCGCCGTCGGCGGCGCGCGGGTCGGCCACGCGCCGGGCGCCGCTCCCGGCGCCGCGCAGCTGCGCGCGCGGGCGCAGGCGCTGCGGGCGGGCGGGGTAGCGCTGCTCGTCGTAGCTGATGCCCTCGGTCAGGCCCTCGGGGGACTCGGCGGCGTCGTGGGCGGCCTCGTGGGCTGCGTCGTGGGCGGGTCGGGCGTTCTCGAGCGGCACGGTCGTCCCTCCTGCTGGTGCGGTCGGGGTCCCACGCTGCCCACCGCGGGCGCCGAGCGCACGTCGAGGAGCGGCGCGGCGCCTCAGCGCGGTGCGGGCACGACGTCCTCGGGGCGCAGGTCGGCCACCGAGGGCACCCCGACCTGGCGCAGGGTGGTGACCAGCTCGGCGCGCAGGTGCTCCAGCGCCGCGGTGACGCCCTCCTGCCCGTCGGCGGCCAGCGCCCACACGAACGGCCGGCCCACGTGCACCGCGCGCGCGCCCAGCGCCAGGGCCGCGACCACGTGCGAGCCCTCGCGCACGCCGGAGTCCACGTGCACCTCCACCTCCGAGCCGACCTCGGCGACCACCTCGGGCAGGGCGCGGGCGCTGGTGGTCGAGGTGCCCAGGCGCCGCCCGCCGTGGGTGGAGACGACCACGGCCTCTGCGCCGGCGTCGACGCAGCGGCGCGCGTCGCGGGCGCTGAGCACGCCCTTGACGGCCACCGGCAGGTCGGACAGCTCGCGCAGCCAGCCGATGACGTCCGGGTGCAGGTCCTCGGCGGTGCGCATCGCGTGCGGGCCGGCGGCCTCGCGCTCGGCGGCGGTGAGGTTGACCACGCGCGCCTTGCCGGGGCCCTCGGGCCACTCGGTGGGCTCCACCCCGGGCAGGGCCGGGGCCAGGGCGGTGGTGTCCACGGTGAGCACCAGGGCGCGCGCGCCGGCGGCGGCGGCGCGCTCGACGAGGCGCTGGGTCAAGGAGCGGTCCTGCATGACGTAGACCTGGTACCACCAGGGCGCGCCGGTGGCGGCGATGTCGGCGAAGGCGACGCCGGTGTTGGTGGACACCCCCAGCACCGTGCCGGCCGCGGCGGCGGCGCGGCCGGTGAGCACCTCGCCCTCGGGGCGGGCGGCGACCTGCTGGGCCATGGGCGCCACGAGCACGGGCAGGGAGACCGGCGTGCCCAGCACGGTGGTGGCCGTGGACACGCGGCTGGTGTCGCGCAGCACGCTGGGGCGCAGCCGCAGCGCCTCCCAGGCGGCGATCCCCTCGCGCTGGCACTGCCCGTGACCGGCGGCGGCGCGGAAGTACTCCGCGACGTGCTCGGGCAGGCGCTCGTCGGCGCGGCGTCGCACGTCCTCGACCCAGGTCACGGGCCCATCCTGCCCGAGCCGCGCCGCGCCCCGCCCGCGCGGGGGCGGTCAGCTGGTGCGACGCAGCAGCGCCACGTGCATGGCGTCGGTGCCGTGGGTGTGCGGCCACAGCTGCACCGCGTCGCCGGCGGCGGCGCCGGGCAGGTCGGGGACCACGCGCGCGAGCACCGCGGGGGTGTCCAGGCGCTCGACGCCCACCCCGCGGCGGGTGGCGGCCTTGAGCGCGTCGTCGACGACCAGGCGGGTCTCGGCCAGCACCGGCGAGCAGGTGGCGTAGGCGACCACCCCGCCCGGGCGCAGCGCGTCGATCGCCGAGGCCAGCAGCGCGCGCTGCAGCGGGCCCAGGGCGCCCAGGTCCGCCGGGGTGCGCCGCCAGCGCGCCTCGGGGCGCCGGCGCAGCGCGCCCAGCCCGGTGCAGGGGGCGTCGACCAGGACGCGGTCGTAGGCGCCGGGCTCGTCGGCGCCGACCTCGCGCCCGTCGCCCACGCGCACCTCCACCGGCCCGCCCGCACCGGCCGGCACCGCCGCCAGCGCCGAGCGCACCAGCTGCGCGCGGTGCTCGGCGACCTCCACGGCCGTCAGGTGCGCCCCGCGCAGCGCGGCGGAGGCGGCCAGCAGCGCCGCCTTGCCGCCGGGGCCGGCGCACAGGTCCAGCCAGCGCTCGTCGCGGCCCTCGACGTCGGCGGCCAGCAGCACCTGCGCGACCAGCTGGCTGCCCTCGTCCTGCACGCGGGCGCGGCCCTCGCGCACCGCCGGCACCAGGGCGGGGTCGCCGCGCTCGAGCAGCGCGGCGGTGGGCGAGACGCGCCCGGGGCGCACCGTCAGGGCGCGGTCGTCGCTGAGCAGGTCCGCCGGGGTGCTCAGGCCCGGCAGCGCGGCCAGCGCCACCGCGGCCGGGGCGTTGTCGGCGGCCAGCAGCGCGCCCAGCTCGGCCGGGTCGTGCCCGTGCGCGCGCAGCGCCTCGCGCATCGAGCGCACCACCCACTGCGGGTGCGAGGTGCGCACCGCCCAGCCGTCGTCGGTGCCCGCCGGCGGGGCGACCTGCTCCAGCCAGCTCTCCAGCTCGCGGCCGGCCGCGCTGCGCAGCACGGCGTTGACCAGGCCGGCCGGGCCGGCGCCCAGCTCGGTGCGCGCCAGCGCCACGGTGGTGGCCACGGCGGCGTGGTCGGGCACCCGCATGGCCAGCAGCTGGTGCGCGCCCATGCGCAGCACGTCCAGCACCCCGGGGTCCAGCTCGCCGAAGGGGCGGTCCACCACGGTGGCCAGCAGCGCGTCGTAGGTGCCGCGCCCGCGCAGCACGCCGTAGGCCAGCTCGGTGGCGAAGGCGGCGTCGCGCCCGCCCAGGCGGCGCTGGCGCAGCAGCTTCGGCAGCACGAGGTTGGCGTAGGCGTCCTCCTCCTCCACCGCCCGCAGCACCGCGAACGCCACGCGGCGCGCCTCGTCCACGCGCGTGTACCGGTCGGGCTCGACCCCGCGCCGCGGGGACTGCTCGCGCGCCGGGCCGCGCCCGCCCTCGCGCCCGCCCTCGCGCGAGCCGCCGGGCCGTCGAGAACCGGGTTCGGGGGTCACTGCAGCTCCTCGTCCTCGGGCCGCACGCCGCGCGCCCAGTCCACCGCGGGCATCGCCCGCTTGCCGGCCGCCTGCACCCGGCCCAGCTCCACGGCCCCCTCGCCGGTGCCCACCAGCACCCGGCGCTTCTCCACCACGACGCGGCCCGGGCCCGGCGCCCCGGCGGGCGGCAGGTCCGCCGGCGCCACGGGCAGGACGGGCTCGAGCTTGAGGCGCTCGCCGCGGAAGGTGGTCCACGCGCCCGGCTCGGGGGTGCACCCGCGCACGCGCCGGTCCACCACGGCGGCGGGCAGGGACCAGTCCACGCGCGCCTCCTCCACGGTGATCTTCGGGGCGTGGCTGACGCCCTCGGCCGGCTGCGGCACGGGGGCGGAGACCCCCGCCTCCATCGCGTCCAGCACACCCACCAGCAGCTGCGCGCCGTGCACCGACAGGCGTTGCAGCAGCTGCCCGGCGGTGTCGCGCGCGCCGACGGGCTCGGTCAGCGAGCCGTGCACCGGGCCGGTGTCCAGGCCCTCCTCCAGCTGGAAGACGCACGCGCCGGTGACGTCGTCGCCGGCCATGAGGGCGCGCTGCACGGGGGCCGCGCCGCGCCAGGCCGGCAGCAGCGAGAAGTGCAGGTTCACCCAGCCCAGCCGCGGCACGTCCAGCGCCGCGCGCGGCACCAGCGCGCCGTAGGCGACCACGGGGCAGGCGTCGGGGGCCAGCTCGGCCAGCTGCGCCAGGAACCCCGGCTCGCGCGGGCTGCGCGGCTGCAGCAGCGGCAGGCCCGCCTCGCGCGCGCGCAGCGCCACCGGGGAGGCGGCGGCGCGCCGCCCGCGCCCGGCGGGGGCGTCCGGGCGCGTCAGGACGGCGACGACCTCGTGGGAGGAGGCCAGCAGCGCCTCCAGGGAGGGCACGGCGACCTCGGGGGTGCCGGCGAGGACCAGGCGCACTAGCGCGCCTGCCCGAAGGTGGCGTGCGGGGAGACCTTCACCTGCGGGGCGTCCTGGCCCAGCCACTGCGCCTCGCGCACGGCCTTCAGCGCCAGCTTGCGCTGGGCCTTGTCCAGGCGGTCGATGAAGAGCACCCCGTCGAGGTGGTCGGTCTCGTGCTGCAGGGCGCGCGCCTTGAACTCCGAGCCGGTCACGGTGATCGGCTCGCCGTGCTGGTCGAAGCCCTTGGCGACCACGTGCAGGGAGCGGCGGGTGTCGGCGACGATGCCGGGGAAGGACAGGCACCCCTCGTCGCCGTCCTGGCACTCCTCGGACAGGTCCAGCACCGGGTTGACCAGGTGCCCGAGCTCGCCGTCGGCGTGGTAGGTGAACACGCGCAGGCCCACGCCCAGCTGCGGGGCGGCCAGCCCCGCGCCGGGGGCGGCGAGCATCGTGTCCTCCAGGTCCTTGACGAGCTTGCGCAGCTCCTTGTCGAAGGTGGTCACCTCCGCGGCGCGCTGGCGCAGGACCGGGTCGCCGAACAGGCGGATCGGCTGGACTGCCACGGGTCTCCTCGCGGGACGGGGCCGGGGGTCGTGCCGGCGCGGTGCGCACGGCCCTGGAAGTCTAGGTGCGCGCGCCGACGGCCCCGACCGCCCGACCGGGCGCCGACGGCCCCGACGGCCCCGACCGCCGCGGCCGGCCCGGTCGTCGGCATCATCGTCGGCGATGACCGCGCTGCGCAGCTCCGCCCCCGCTCCCCCGTCCACCGGCGCCCGCCCCGCGCGCGCCGGGCGGGCGCTGGTGCTGCTGGCCGGGGCGCTGTCGGCGCTGCTGTGCGCGAGCACCGGCCTGGGGCACTTCCACCGCGGCGACTCCTCCAACTACGACCTGGGCATCTTCAGCCAGTCGGCGGCCTCGTGGGCGCGGCTGCGCCCGCCCACCTCCTCGGTGCTGGGCGGCACGCCGCTGCTGGGCGACCACTTCTCCCCCGCCACCGCGCTCTTCGGGCCGGTGTGGGCGCTGTGGCCGGACCCGCGTGCGCTGGTGCTGGCGCAGGCGCTGCTGCTGGCGCTGGGCACCGCGCTGGTGGCGCGCTGCGCGGTGCGGCACCTGCCGCTGCCGGCCGCCGCCGCCGTGGCCGCCGGCACCGCGCTGGCGCACGGGGCGCTGGCCGCGGCGCGCTTCGACGTGCACGAGGTGTGCCTGGCGGTGCCGCCGCTGGCGCTGTCGGCCACCGCGCTGCTCGAGCGGCGCCACCGCGCGGCGGCGCTGTGGTCGCTGCCGCTGCTGCTGGTCAAGGAGGACATGGGCGCCACCGTCGCGGTGGTGGCCGCGCTGCTGTGGCTGCGCGGGCGGCGCCGGGCCGGCCTGGCGCTGGGCGCGGCGGCGGTGGCCGGGGTGGCGCTCGCCTTCACCACGATGCTGGCCGTCGACCCCGCCCACGACCTCAGCCGCCTGGCGGCCTTCGGCGGCAGCGCGCGCACCGCGGCGGTGCCCGACCCGGTGCCGGCGGGCGAGGCGCTGCGGGCGCGCGCGGTGCTGGTGCTCACCGCGCTGGCCGGTGGCGGGCTGCTGTGGGTGGCCTCGCCGGTGGCGCTGCTGGCGCTGCCGACGCTGGCGTGGCGGCTGGCGTCGGTGACGCCGACGTACTGGTCGCCGGGGCTGCACTACGGCGCGGTGCTGGTGCCGGTGGCCGCGGTGGCGCTGGTGGACGTGCTGCGCCGGGTGCGCGCGCGGCGCCCGCGCGCGACGGTGCCGCTGGCGGCGCTGGGTGCGCTCGCGAGCGCCGCCACCACGGCGCTGGTGCTGCCGCCGGGCTCGCTGCCGGCGCCGTGGCAGGCGGGCACCTGGCGGCCGGGGCCGTACGTGCAGCAGCTGCGCGCGGCCACCGCCGCCCTGCCCGACGGCTCGCCGGTGGCCGCGGACAACTCCTCGGGCCCCTACCTGCTCGGGCGCGCCGGGGGCGGGCACGACGTGCGCGGCTGGTCGGCGGACGCGCCGCTGGCCGAGCTGCCGGACGTGGTGGTGCTGGACGCCTCGCGCTCGTCCACGGGCGTCTCGCGCGCCGGCAAGCTGGCGTGGCTGGAGCGGGTGGCGGCGCTGCCGGGGGTGCGCGTGGAGCGCAGCGGCGCCACGGTCGTGCTGCACCTGCCCGCCGAGCGCTGAGGCCCCGTCCGAGCGGTCTCGTTCGAGTGGCCCCGCTCAGGCGGTCAGCGGCACCTGCGCGCCGGCGAGGTCCACCTCGCCGTGCGCGGCGGCCCAGCGCACCGAGTCGGCCGCGGCGGCCAGCGACGTCCAGCGCGGGGCGTAGCCGAGCAGGGCGCGCGCCTTGGCGGTGGAGGCGCTGTGGCTGCGCGCCAGGTGCTCCCAGCTGGCGTCGGCGTGCTCACCGGCCAAGGCGCGGAACTCCTCCCAGCCCAGGTGCCGCAGCACCGCCTCGCGCCCGAACCACGCCGCCGCCCCCGCGGCGAAGCCGCGCACCGTCAGCGCCCGCTCGGAGACGACGTGGAAGCTCTCCCCCACCGCCCGCGAGCGCCCGTGCAGGGCCAGCTCGAAGGCCTGCGCGACGTCGTCGGCGTGCACGTGGTGCAGCGTCTCCAGGCCCGAGCCGGGCACGGGCAGCTCCGCGCCGGTGGCCAGGGCGCGCCAGACGCCGGGGTCGAGGTTGCCCACCGGGGTGATCACCGGCCAGCCGGCGCCGCTGATGTGGCCGGGGTGCAGCACGGTGCAGGCCAGCCCGCCGGCGCGGGTCTCGGCCAGCAGCAGCCGCTCGACCGCGGCCTTGGCGGTGCCGTACTGCCCGAACGGCTCGCGGGGGTCGTCCTCGGTGAGCGGGGAGGCGGCGGCCGGGCCGTGCACCCAGATGGTGCCGGCGTGCAGCAGGTGCCCGCAGCGCCCGCGCAGGGCCTCGACGAGCTGGGCGGCGGAGTCGGGGGTGAAGCACACCAGGTCGACCACGGCGTCGGCGCGCAGGTCGGCCACGCGGGCGCCGAAGGTGCCGGCGGCGTCCTCGGCGTCGCGGTCGGCGCGCACGCGCTGCACGCGCCGCCAGGCGGGGTCGGGGTGGTACGGCTCGCGGGTGCCGCGGTTGAGGGCGACGACGTCGTGCCCGGCGCGCACCAGCCGGGGCACCAGGTGGGTGCCGACGTGCCCGGTCGCCCCGATGACCACCACGCGCACGGTGGACCTCCTCGTCCGGCGGGGGCGGGGTCCCGCCGCCGGTGATCGTGGCACGCGGGTGCCGCGCGCGCACGGCCGCGCCCGTCGGGCAGCTCGGCTGCGCGGCGCTGCCCGTGGGCTCTCGCGCGTGCCCCGGCTGCTCGTCCCGCGCCCCGAGGCGCTGCCCTCCCTGCGCGCGGCGGCCCGCGAGGCGGGCTGGGACGAGCACCCGGCGCACGCCGGCGCCGGGCGCCTGGAGGCGGCCGCGGCGGCGGACCGGGTCGAGGGAGCTGGTCGCCGACACTCGCGAGGGTTCGGCGCGCCCGGAGGGCTTCGTGCCCTGCACCCACCTGTGGTGGCTCGACGGCGCCACGCACCTGGGGCGGGTGCGGGTGCGCCACCGGCTGACGCCGTTCCTGCGCGGGTTCGGCGGGCACGTCGGCTACCACGTCGTGCCCGGCGCGCGCCGGCGCCCGACCTCGCGCCGGGACCGCGGCACGGGCGCGGTGGGCCGTCAGCCCAGCAACCGCTGCGCCTGCGCCAGCGCTCGCACCGCGCGCTGCCGCTCCCGCTCGGCCCGCCCGGTCAGCTCGTGCGACCGGCGCAGGTCCTCCTCGTGCAGCGCCAGCTGCTCGTACAGCGCCCCGCAGCGCTCGTGGGTCACCGCCAGCTGCTCGCACGCCACCACCGCGGCGTGCACCAGCTCGCGCTGGCGCTGCTGCAGCTCGTCGACCTGCTCGCCCTGCTCCCGGCGCAGGTGGGCGGCGCGGTCGCGGTCGGCCGCCGAGCGCGCCCGGTCCGCCGCCGCCGAGACCCGGTCCGCCGCCGCCGAGACCCGGTCCGCCGCGGCCGAGCGGCGCTCGCCCGCCGCCGGCCCGGCCGTCTCCTCGCGCTGCTCGGCCGCGTCGTCGCGCTGCCGGGCGAGGTCGTCGCGCTCACCGGCGAGCCGGCCGAAGTCGGCGGCCAGCCGGTCGAAGTCGAGCGCGATCCGCGAGCGCCACCGCTCCCAGTCCGATGCCTCCGCGTCCGCCGCGCCCTCGCGCCAGCGCTGCTCCAGCTCGACCTGGCGCCTCTCCAGGCGCTCCTGCGCCTGCTGCAACGACTCCCGGCGCTCCACGCGTCCGTTCTACCCACCGCTGCGCGCAGCGCGCCAGCACCCGCCGCCCCGGCCGCCCCGGCCGCTCCGCCACGGCGGTGCGGCCGGGCGCGGGGGACCTCAGGCGGGCACCGTGAGCTGCTCCAGCCAGGCCCGCCACGCCGGCTCCTCGCGCTGCACGTACCGCGCCGCGCCGGAGGGGTCGGAGGGGTCGGAGGGGTCGGAGGGGTCGGAGGGGTCGGAGGGGTCGGGGGCGAACAGGTAGGCGCGCACGGCCGCGGTGGCCGTGCCCTCGCCGTCGGCGTGCGTGGAGGCGGTGAGCATCCCGGGCACCGGCGCGCTGAGCCGGACGAGCGCCTGGCGCTCACCGAGGCGCTCGAGCGTGCCGGTGCACCCGCGCACCTGGACCGCGCCGCCCTCCTCGCCCAGCCCGAGCGCCTCGCGCACCACCGCCCACAGCGCCTGCGCGTCGCCGGGGTGCGAGGCGCTGGCCTCCAGCTGCGTGGCCCGCCGGCCGGGGAAGTGCGCCAGGTACAGGCGCAGGTTGTCGAAGAACGGCACCCAGCTCTGGCCCATGTCCTGCCAGAACTCCGGCTCCCAGTCGGCGCCGGTGCCGAAGCCGCTGCTGGTCACGCGCACCACGCAGGTGCCGCCGGAGCGCGCCTCGACGACGAACTCCGACGTCAGCGCGCTGACCGACCCGGGCTCCTGGCCCATCAGGTCGGCCCAGTCCTCCTCGTAGACCAGGCGGTGCGGCGGGTCCCAACGGGTGACGCGCCCGTGCGAGCCCATCGCCGGGCCCATGCTGAAGCGCAGGGCGCCGCCCTCGCGCTCCTCGACCTCGGTGGGCAGGAACCACGCGCTCATGCCCTCGGCGGTGGCGATGGCGTGCCAGACCTGCTCGGGGGTGCCGGGGACCTCCACGCTGAAGTCCAGGCGGTACGGGACGTGCGGCGCCGTCACGGGTCCCGAGCCGGGGGGCGTCGCGGGCGGGGTCGGGGGCGTGGTCGCGGGCGCTGCCGGGGCGTGCGGTGTCGTGCTCACGGGTCCTCCTCGGGAAGGGGGTGGGCGGCGACGACGAGCCGGTGCGGGCGCCCGTCGTCGTGGTGGTGGCGCGCGGCCAGGTCGAGCACCGCGGCGGTGAGGTCCTGCGCGAAGGCGGCCCGGTCGGCCGGCGAGCGGAAGCCGATGGTGGTGTCGACGCTGAGCGTCGGCAGGCGCTCGCCGGACTCCCCGGCCCGGCGGGCCAGGGCGCCGACCTCGCGCACCAGCCGGCCGGCCAGCGCGACGAG
Source organism: Kineococcus gypseus (assembly GCF_050871305.1). Lineage (NCBI taxonomy): Bacteria > Bacillati > Actinomycetota > Actinomycetes > Kineosporiales > Kineosporiaceae > Kineococcus > Kineococcus gypseus. The sequence goes on from NZ_JBJLRD010000067.1 coordinate 14,663, forward strand.
GTGGCGCGCCGAGAGGCGGTCGGCGCTGGCGTCCGGGTCGGCCGCCGCGGCGCTGAGCGCGGCGGGCGAGACGACGTAGGAGGCCGCCGAGGCCTGCAGCACCCGCTCGGTGATGCCGCCGTGGCGGCGCTGCGCGGACAGGCGCACCAGGCCGTGCGCCTCCAGCGCCTTCAGGTGGTAGTTGACCTTCTGGCGCGCGATGCCGACGCGGGCGGCGAGCCCGGCGGCGGAGGCGGGCTCGGCCAGCTCGCGCAGCAGCCGCGCCCGCACCGGGTCCAGCGCGACGGCCGCGGCCTGCGCGTCCTCGATGACCTCGACGTCGTGCACGACTCCACCGTGCTCTTGACGACAAAAGTTGTCAAGGGTGTGCCCGCATCGGCTCGCCGGGGGGCTCAGCCGATCTCGGCAGGGTCCACCCGCACCCGCACCAGCGGCAGCTTGCGGGCGCTGCGCCCGGCCACGACCGCCTTCAGCGCCCGCGCCAGCTCCGCCGAGGCCGCGCGCGGCACCCGCACCACGCTGCGCACGGCCGGGGCGGTGCCGGGGCGCTCGGGCAGCGCGACCGGCCCGAGCACGCGCGCGGCGGCCGGCTCGGGCAGCGCCTCGACGGTGGCGGCGGCGGCCTCGGCGACGTCGGCGGCGGCGCCGATGAACCCGGCGAAGCGCGCGGCCGGCGGCAGGTCCAGATCGGCGCGCTGCTCCAGCTCCCGCTCGGCGAAGCCGGCCGGGTCCCAGCGCACCAGGGCCTGCACGGCGGCGGCCTGCGGGTCGGCGACCACGACGACGGTGCCGCCGTCGGAGGCGCCGCGCACCAGGGCCGCGGCGCTGCTCCAGCGGCGGTGCGCCTCCTCCTGCGCGCGCAGGTCCGGGCGGTTCAGCAGCGCCCAGCCGTCCAGCAGCAGCGCCGCGGCGTAGCCGCCGGGCGCGTGCGGCTCGGCGCCGGGCGTGGCGATGACCAGGGACGGCTCGGCGGGCACCGCGTCGAGCACCTTCGAGCCGCCGGAGGTGCGCACGTCCACGCCGGGGAAGGCGCGCCCGAGCTCCTCGGCGGTGCGCCGTGCGCCGGTGACCACCGCACGCATGCGGTCGTCGCCGCAGGTCGGGCACGTCCAGTCCGTGGCCGGACGCCCGCACCAGCGGCACGCGGCCGGGGCGTCGGCGGCGGTGACGGCCAGCGGGCCGTGGCAGGCGGTGCAGCGCGCCGGCTCGCGGCAGGTGCGGCACGCCAGCGTGGGCACGTACCCGGTGCGCGGCACCTGCACCAGCACCGGCCCGCGGCGCACCGCGTCGCGCAGCACCCGCCAGCCGTCGCTGGGCAGGCGCGCGGCCGCGGCCAGCGGGTCCTGCGCGTCCGGGCCGGTGGTGCCGGCGACCACCACGCGCGGGGCGGTGGCGCGCACCAGCTCGCGCGGGGCGCCGACCGCGCGCGCCCAGCCCGAGCGCAGCAGCAGCTGCGTCTCCGCGGTGCGGGTGCGCCCGGCGAACAGCGCCGCGGCGCCGGTGGCGTCCGCGCGCAGCACCGCCACCTCGCGCGCGTGCGGGTAGGGGGCGCGCTGCTCGGCGTGGGAGTCGTCGCCGTCGTCGAGCACGGCGAGCAGCCCGAGGTTCGGCAGGGGCGCGAAGACGGCCGCGCGGGTGCCGGCGACCACGCGGGCGCGGCCGGTCAGGGCCTGCAGGAAGGCGGTGTAGCGGGGGGCGGGGCCGGCGTCGGCCTCCAGCAGCACGTGCGCGCCCGCGGGCAGGTGGCGGGTCAGGGCCGCGTCCAGGCGCACCAGGTCGCGGTGGTCGGGCACCACGAGCAGCGCGGTGCGCCCGGAGGCCAGGCAGGCGCGCGCGGCCACCGCCAGCGCCTGCACCGGGTCGGTGCCCGGCGCCAGGGTCGCCACCGCGCGCGGGGAGCCGCCGCCGGCGACGTGGGTGAGGAAGGCGCGCCCGGCGGTGTGGCGCTCCCAGCCCGCCAGGTCCTGCCCGCCGGCGACGGGGTCGGGCACCGGCTCGTGGCGCACCGGCTCCGCGCGCAGCACCGCCTCCTCGGCCCCGGCGTGCCGGCCGGGCACGGCCAGGCGCACCACGTCGGCCAGGGTGCCCGCGTAGTGCTCGGCCACGCGCTCGGCCAGCGCCAGCACCGGCGGGCTGAGCACCGGCAGCCCCGAGACCACGCGGCGCAGGCGCGCCAGGCGCCCGGGGTGCTCGCTGGCGGCGCGCCGGGCCAGCACCCAGCCCTCCACGTCGCTGCCGGCGAAGGGCACGCGCACCAGCCGCCCCGGCTCGGCGGTGTGCTCCATCGAGGCCGGCACGAGGTAGTCGAAGGGCCGGTCCAGGTGCGGCAGGGGCACCGAGACGAGCACCGAGGCCACCGGGTCGCTCTCGGCGACGCCCTCCAGCGCCGCGCGACGGCGCGCGGACGGCGCACGGGTGCGCTTGCGCGCGGGCTGCTCGGCGGGCTGCTCGACGGTCGGCTCGGCGGGCTGCTCGACGGTCGGCTGTGCGTCGGGTGCAGGGGCGCGGGCCGGGACGCTCCCGCCCGCCCCGGCCCGCGCGTCCGGTGCCCCGCTCAGCGGTCCGCTCAGCTGCCGGCGGCGGCGCGCAGCGCGTCGACGCGGTCGGTGCGCTCCCAGGTGAACCCGGGCAGCTCGCGGCCGAAGTGGCCGTACGCCGCGGTCTGCGAGTACACCGGGCGCAGCAGGTCCAGGTCGCGCACGATGGCGGCCGGGCGCAGGTCGAAGACCTCGCGGATGGCCGACTGCAGGCGCCCGAGGCCGACCTGCTCGGTGCCGAAGGTCTCCACGTACAGGCCCACCGGGTGCGCCTTGCCGATGGCGTAGGCCACCTGCACCTCGCAGCGCCGCGCCAGGCCGGCGGCCACGACGTTCTTGGCCACCCAGCGCATCGCGTAGGCGGCGGAGCGGTCCACCTTGGAGGGGTCCTTGCCGCTGAAGGCGCCGCCGCCGTGGCGGGCCATGCCGCCGTAGGTGTCCACGATGATCTTGCGGCCGGTCAGGCCGGCGTCGCCCATGGGCCCGCCGATCTCGAAGCGGCCGGTGGGGTTGACCAGCAGCCGGATGTCGGAGGTGTCCAGGTCCAGCTCCTCCAGCACCGGCTCGATCACGTGCCGGCGCACGTCCGGGGTGAGGGTCTTGACCAGGTCCACGTCCGGCTCGTGCTGGGTGGACAGGACCACGGTGTCCAGCGTCACGGGCCGGTCGCCGTCGTAGCCGATGGTCACCTGCGTCTTGCCGTCCGGGCGCAGGTAGGGCACCTCGCCCTTCTTGCGCGCCTCGGACAGGCGCTGGGAGAGCCGGTGCGCCAGGTGGATCGGCAGCGGCATCAGCTCGGGGGTGTCGTCGCAGGCGTAGCCGAACATCAGGCCCTGGTCGCCGGCGCCCTGCAGGTCCAGCGGGTCCGCGCCCGTGGCCGTGCCGTAGCCGGCCTGGCGGTTCTCCCACGCCTCGTCCACGCCCTGCGCGATGTCCGGGGACTGCGAGCCGATGGAGACCTCCACCCCGCAGGTGCGCCCGTCGAAGCCCTTGGCGGAGGAGTCGTAGCCGATGCCCAGCAGCGTCTGGCGCACGATCGTGGGGATGTCCGCGTACGCCTCGGTGGTCACCTCGCCGGCCACGTGCACCAGGCCGGTGGTCACCATCGTCTCCACCGCCACGCGGCTGCGCGGGTCCCGGGCCAGCAGGGCGTCCAGGACGCCGTCGGAGATCTGGTCGCAGATCTTGTCCGGGTGGCCCTCCGTGACCGACTCGGAGGTGAACAGGCGCAGCGGGGTCACGGGGCTCCAGTCTCGGGGTGCTCGGGGCCGCCGGCGGTGCTCACGGGGGCGGTCGCGGGGTCGACCACGGGGGTGGTCGCGGGTGTGGTCGCGGTCAGCATAGGGACCACCGCGTCCCAGACGGCGTCGGCCACGACGTCCTTGCTGGTCTCGGGCACGGTGCGCTCGGTGCCGTCCGCGCCCAGCAGCACGACGGCGTTGGTGGGGGTCGCGAAGCCCCGGCCCTCGCCGACCTCGTTGACCACGAGCAGGTCGCAGCCCTTGCGCGCCAGCTTGGCGCGCCCGTGCTCGAGCACGCCGGCGGAGGCGTCGCCGGTCTCGGCGGCGAAGCCCACGAGCACCGGCCGGCGCGCACCGCCGGGACCACCGCCGGGACCACCGCCGGGACCGCCGGGACCGCCGGCGCGCCGGGCGCGCTCGGCGACCAGCTCGGCGAGCACGTCGGGGTTGCGCTCCAGGCGCACGACGGGGTCGCCGGCCGGGTCGTCCGTCTTCTTGATCTTGGACTCGGCGCGCACGGCGGGGCGGAAGTCGGCCACGGCGGCGGCCATGACGACCGCGTCGGCGTCGGCGGCGGCGGCCGCCACGGCCGCGCGCAGCTCCACGGCGGTGCCCACGCGCACCACCTCCACGGCCGCGGGCACCGGCACCTCCAGGTGCGCGGCCACCAGCGTCACGCGTGCGCCGCGGGCGGTGGCGGCCGCGGCCAGCGCCACGCCCTGCCGGCCGGAGGAGCGGTTGCCCAGGAAGCGCACCGGGTCCAGCGGCTCGCGGGTGCCGCCGGCGGAGACGACCACGCGCCGCCCGGCCAGGTCGTGCCCGCGCGCGCCGGAGCCGAGCAGGCGCCGGCAGGCGGCGGCGATCTCGGCGGGCTCGGGCAGCCGGCCGGGGCCGGAGTCGGCGCCGGTCAGGCGCCCGGAGGCCGGTTCGAGCACCGTCACCCCGCGCGAGCGCAGCAGCGCGACGTTGTCCTGCACGGCCGGGTGCAGCCACATCTCGGTGTGCATCGCCGGGGCCAGCAGCACCGGGCAGGTGGCCGTCAGCAGCACGTTGGTCAGCAGGTCGTCGGCCAGCCCGTGGGCGGCGCGCGCCAGCAGGTCGGCGGTGGCGGGGGCGACGACGACGAGGTCGGCGTGCCGGCCCAGCCGCACGTGCGGGACCTCCTCGGCGCCGGTCCACACGTCGGTGGCCACCGGCCGCCCGGACAGCGCCTCGAAGGTGGCGCGCCCGACGAAGCGCTCGGCGGCCGCGGTGGGCACGACGGTGACCTCGTGCCCGGTCTCGGTCAGCTCGCGCAGCAGCAACGCGGCCTTGTAGGCCGCGATGCCGCCGGCGACCCCCAGGACGACGCGTGCGCGCCCGCCCGGGGCCGCGGCGGGGCTCACTGCTCGGTGGGCTCCGAGGTCAGCAGGCCCTCGTTGATCTCACGCATGGCGACCGACAGGGCCTTCTCCTGCACGTGGGTCTCCACCAGCGGGCCCACGTACTCCAGCAGGCCCTCGCCCAGCTGGGAGTAGTAGGCGTTGATCTGGCGGGCGCGCTTGGCGGCGTAGATGACCAGCGCGTACTTGGAGTCGGCGGCCGCCAGGAGGTCGTCGATGGGCGGGTTGGTGATGCCCTCGGGCGCGGCGACGGTTCCAGCCACGGTGTCTCCTCGGTTCGGTGGGCGAGCTCGCGGCTCGGGGACGCCGCCCGCACCGCGCCGGTCGTGGGCGCGCGGCGGGCAGACCGGCCCATCCTACGAGGTCGCCACGCCCATCCACCCCACGAGCTCGTCGGTGGCGCGCTGCACGTCGTCGTTGTAGATGGTCACGTCGAACTCCGGCTCGGCGGCCAGCTCCACGCGGGCGGTGGCCAGGCGCCGCTCGCGCTCCTCCTCGGTCTCGGTGCCGCGCCCGACCAGGCGGCGCACCAGCTCCTCCCAGCTGGGCGGGGCGAGGAAGACGAAGCGCGCCTCGGGCATGGCCGCGCGCACCTGCCGCGCGCCGGCCAGGTCGATCTCCAGCAGCGCCGGGCGCCCGGAGGCCAGCACCTCCTCCACCGGCCGGCGCGGGGTGCCGTAGCGGTGCCGGCCGTGCACGCGCGCCCACTCCAGCAGCTCGCCGCGCTCGACGTAGCCGTCGAAGGTCTCCTCGCTGACGAAGTGGTAGTGCACCCCGTCGAGCTCGCCGGGGCGCTGGGCGCGGGTGGTGGCCGACACCGAGATCCACACCTGCGGGTAGCGCCGGCGCAGGTCGGCCGAGACGGTGCCCTTGCCCACCGCGGTGGGCCCGGCCAGGACGGTCAGGCGCGCGGGGCCGGCCCCCCCGGGGGGGGTGGCTGGGTGGGGGGGGTGGTGCGGGTGCGGCTGGTGGGACGGGCCCGTCAG
>NZ_JBJLRD010000068.1:0-18946 GCF_050871305.1 Kineococcus gypseus
AGCTCCCACAGCTCGTCGGTGATCAGCTGACGAGGCTGAACAGAGGCGTCGGTGGCCATGCGATCCAGGCTGCGCCTGGCTCAGCGCGACACGCCAGAGCTTCAGACCAACTTCTGCAACGGTCTGTAACCCGGCCATATAGGCGCGCACCCGCACCCGCGCCCGCGGCTCGGCGCGGGCGAAGCGGTGCGCGATCCGCTGGTGCAGCCGGTCGGGCTCGGTCAGGGCCGTGTTCACCACCACGACACCATCATCCGCTACAAGCGCCGTTGTAGTAGTAAACAAGTCCGCTCTAGCCTCGTGCCATACGACGGAGGCGGCCGTCCGTGCGTGGACGCACCTCGTGCGACCGGAAAAGCGGGACGCCGCGGAGGAGGCTTGGCGCTGCCCTACGAGCGCTGGAGTATGCCCATCCGGACGCCGGGGTCGGCCGCTGACCGGACGCAAGCGAGCCCCGCACCTGGTTCATCGGGTACGGGGCTCGCTCACCTCCACTAGGACTCCAGCGGGATCACGCAGGGCGCGCCCAAAGCCCACCATGGTCGCTCGCACAGGTGGTTCCTCCAGGTGACCTTGTCGGCGAGACGGTGCCACTCGTGGCTCGTGAGCAAGGCGTTGAAGGGTTGCGCGCCGCGCGAGGTCAGGAGAGCGGAGCGCGGGCCCTTAGCGTGGACGTCCAGGATGAGGCGGTCACCGGCCTCGTTCCACTGAAGCTCGAACTTGATCCAACGCCGCGCCCCCTCTTCGGTGCCATCGAGCGACGTGAACTCCCATCCCGTCGGCCACGTTCGGTCAAACTTAATGGGGAAGTTGAACGGTCCGGGCAGGTCCAGCTCACACTGCTTCCCGCCCCAGACCCGCGGCCCGCAGTCCCGGTACAGGAACTCTTCGTCGAAGTTGTCGAGGATCTTGGCGGTGGCGGACTCCGGGGTGACGCCGAGGGTTCGCGGGTCCGTGTACGCCCCCAGGAGGAAGCGGTAGTGGTACTCGTACTCCTCCTCGCCACGCTCCGCCGGGATGGGGCGGTCCACCGAGTCCGCGCTGCGGGGAGGGGCCGGCTGCTCGCAGGCCGGTAGTCGCGTGTCGAAGCCGGTGAGGTCGGCGCGGATGTAGCGGTCACCGCTCAGCTTGGTCCACGCGGTGCTGTCCGCCGTTCGCACGAGGCACTCAGCGTCGGGCAGGCGCGCGCCGTTGGGCAAGGTGGCCACTTCGCTGGCGCCGGTCGAGGGTGCGCTGCGTACCCTCGCGTTCCCCCCGTTCTTCGTGTCGACGACGACGCCGCGGTCGAAGGCGTTGGCGCTGGGCGCGCTGCCGGCGATGAGCGTTAGCGCGAAGGCGGGGGCGGCGCACAAGAGGGCGATGCGACGCAGCCTCGACCGCTTCGGCGCTCGGGGTGCGGAGGTTGTACGGGGCATCACACGATTCCGATCTCATCCGTGTCGTTCGAGAAGGAACCGAGCTGGCGGGCGAGCCCGCCAGCTCGGCGTGGTACGCGGCGCAACTCCTACTTCGCGCTGAGTCTCACCGGCCGCGGCTGGGGCCGCTGGGGCCCGTGGGGGACGGCGTGGTCGTCGGGGTGGGCCGCTGCACCGGGGTCGGGGCGACGGTCGGGTTGTGCAGGGGCGTGGGCTGGTAGCTCATCGCTGTCCTCCTGGTCCAGGCGGCCCGGTGATACCGGTCAGGGGCCGTGGGTTGTCGACAGCACGACCGGGTGGTCGAGCTGCATCTCGCTCCACTTCGTCTAGATCCTTGACGGCATCCACGCTGCAGCAGCTTCCGTTGGTGTCTAGTAAGCTGCCGGATGAACCCCGTAGGGATTTCGAGGTAGCGGTAAAGCGAGAGTGATCGACCTCAGAGCTGCCGTCAAGGCTCCATCGGTCACGAAATGCTAACGAACCCGGTAAGTGCACTTCTAGCCTAAGATCTTGCCTTCGAGTGGCGTCAGTGCGCGGACGTCCGAGGGCGGGGTCGGTGCCCGTGGGCGTCCCGGGGTGTGGGGGTGGTGCCTGCTCGGGACCTGGTGCCACCGGGGTCGGCGGGGCGTTCGAGCCTCCTTGGGTCCACCGTCCGGCAGGTCCTGGGCGGTGTCGTATCACCTGGTCCCAGCCGCGTGCGGTGCATCGCCGAGACCGCGGACGTCAGCCCGCTGGCCCTCTTGCGCGACCTGGACTGGTCACCGCGGCACAGGTCACCGCGGCGCGGGTCACGGCGACGCTGGTCACCGCGGCGCAGGTCACCGGGAGCAGAAGGTGGGCGGTCATGGCTGGCGCGGTGGGGACGGTGCTCAATCGCGAAGGACTGGACCGCGACGAAGCGGCCTCGCCGTGTCTGGCCGCTCGTGCTCGTGGAGCGGGCCGCCGAGCTGGGCGCGCACGCGGCCCACCTGGTGCCTGTGTGCACCCCCTTCGGTGAGGCGTTGCCGGCGCTCGGGGTGCGCGAGCCGCTAGTCCGGCGCGGGTGGCGCGATCAACGTTTGAGGGCGTGCGCGCAGCGTTGCTGCCGCCAACACCTCGCGCCTCTGCGCGCGAGCGGCTGCGGCAGTGCCGGGTGTACCCCGGGCGGCGGCGGCGGTGCTGCCCGGGAACGTGATCGAACGGGAGCGGCTGGCTGGGTCCTCCTGCACCGCGCGTCCTGCACCGTCATCGTTCGCGGGGCGCCGCGGCGCGCGTGACAGTTCCGTGGCGGCAACATTATGGCTTGCCGTGGCCCACGGTAGCAAGCAGGTTCTTGTCATACGCGGCGGGTACACCGCGAGCAGTCATGCGCTTGCTAACCTCTAGTGTCCATTATATAGACAATCGACGGCTTGAGAAGCCCCTGCGTGGCATCAATGGCTTCATCCGGATCGCATCTTAGCTGCGCGTATCGGCAGAATCTTGGCTCGGGGGGTAGGGTGGGCGCATGGTGCAAGCGGAGACGAGCGGTCGGCAGGCCTGGGCGCACCGGGTCATCGCGATGATGCGACAGCAAGGACTGACCCGTGCTGAGGTGGCTGAGCGGTTGGAGGATCCCGTGTCCGAGCGCACGCTGCGCAACATCCTGGACGGGGTGGTGGCTCCCACGCCGCAGCGGGTGGCGCAGATCGCTCGTGTCGTGGGTGTACAGCCGATGCTGCTTTTTCGTGAGCTGGAGTGGGTGACGGCTGCTGAGGCGGCGGCCGTGGATTCGCGTTCGGCCGCCGCCGGTGCGATCGAGTTGCTCAACCACCGGCGGGTGCACCTGCCGCGCGGGGCGTTGCTGCTGGTCGATCGGGCCCAGGACCTGGGCTACGACACGTTCACCACGACGGTGCCCACCTCGGCGGGAGTGCCCTGGCGTGACTACGTGGGGTTGAGGCCTCCGGAGCACTACGGCCAGAGCAAGGACGGGATGCCCGATGAGGAGCTGGCTCGGCGCATCCGAGCGGACTTCGCCGTCGAGCTGCGTCTGGCGCCGGCGCTGCTGGAGGACAGCGACCACTTCCGGCGTCCGGTGCATCGGCTTTGGCCGCACGCGCAGGCCTGGTTCTGGGTGCCGCGGCTGATGAGGACGCGCGAGGCGCGGGTGCGCCAACCGCTGGCGCACGCGGTGAGCACGCTGGTCGTGGTCGGTGAGCATGGCAGCGGCATGGACGACATCGGCGCTTACCTGGCCCAGCGCGCCGGGTGGGGGTACGTCAACACCTCCTTCGAAGCTCAGCGCGCTTTCGCGCGCGACCCGCGCGACCCCCTGGCTCACGCCCAGCGGTGCCTGGACGTCTGCGAGGCGTACTTGCGCAGCGAGCTCGGGCAGTTCCGGGTCATCTCCCACGGCAATCCCGGCACCTCCGTGCAGGTCATCGACCTGCTGCGTCGCATCGAGAGTGAGCGGCGCGACCGGCAAGGTCATGGGTCGGTTGGTCGGGTAGCGCTGGTGTACGCGAAGTCCAACGACGCACTGATCGAGTACGGCACCCGCATATGGGGCACGCGGCTTGACCCGGTCGTTCCCGAGAGCACCGCTGATTACCGCCCCGTCAACGAGGCGGCGGTGAAGGAGCTGGTGCACGAGATGTCCACGACGGACGGGGCTGATACTACGACGGGTCCGATCGTCGCGGACGATCCCGCAGCCCGCGTGCAGACCGTGGACATCTGCCTGGACGCCAGCCAGCTGAGCGCTCGCAGGTCCAGCCAGCGCGAGGTGGACCTCGACCCGCTGTACCGCCAGGCGACTGAGTCGGTCTGGCCCGCCCTCGATCCCGGTGCCGGTGCGATTGCTCCCGTACCGCCCACACCGCAGGATGCGTGATGAGCCCCGAAGCCCACGGCGGTGAGGGCATCGAGTGGTCCATCGTGATGGACAGCACACCTTCAACCCCACCGCCAGCCGAATCCTCGCCCGTGTCCTCGGTTGAGCCCTTCCCCGTGTCCGAGGCTGCCTCCTCAGCGCGGCACGATGAGGACGTCCAGGTGGCCGACGACATCGAGGTGGCGCTGGCCGCGCAGATCGCTCTGGTCGAGCGTCGCGTCGCAGGCGGCGGTGACCTGCTGGCCGCTGAGCGGGAGCACGCACGCTTGGCTGCCGAGCAGGTGCGGCGCCTGCACACCAGCTTGCGCCTCGGCCCCCTGCGTCAGTCCCTCAGCCGCGATCGTGCCAAACCTCAGTTCCTCATGCTGTTCGAGGACTTGCAAGGCGATGCAGTGGTGCTGAAGACCTACGGTCGCATCAGACCCGGAGAGGCGTGGACCCAGCGCTTGTGGCACCAGGCGGGTGTGCGGGTGGTGCCGGTGCACGCCTTCGGTGACGACCCGGTCAGCTGGCTCCTCATGCGCCACCTGCTCGTGGAACCGCTCAGCGCCGGCGGTGAGCCGGCAGCCAGGACTTCTGTGGGCGAGAGGGTGGCGCTGACCGCGGAGTTGGCGGCCCTGCTGGAGCCCGCACACGCCGTGGGGGCCACTGCCGTGGGGGCCGCAGCCGTGGGGTGTACTCCCGCGGGAGCTGCTGCCGTGACGGATGTGACACCACATCAGCCACCACAGGTGGACGAGGACTTGCAGGTGGGCGAGGACTTGCAAGTCGATGGCGGCAGGGGAGTTCTCGAGCAGCTGCAGACGCTGCACCAGGCGATCGGTCGGCACCTGGGTGGAGCGGTGCGCACCTTGCAGCACCACGGCTACAGCGCTCCTGCCTTCCAGGACCAGCTGCAGCGGTACCTGAGCGGGGACGCGCTCACGCTGCTGCACGGGGACCTGGTGGACGGCAACGTCGTGCGCGATGCGGGTGACCACGGCCTGGTGCTGCTGGACACCTGCGGTTACGTCGGGCCTGCGGAGTTCGACGCGGCGCGCTGGGCGGCGCGCACGGGCGGCGCCGCGCACGCGCGCGAGCTGCTAGCGACCTGGCTCAGCGTCGAAGCCGGTCTGGACGAGCACCGCGCCGAGGTGCTGCTCGGGCTCGAGCTGCTCATGGAGGCAGGAGTCCGCGAGCTGGTCAAGGCCGAGCAGCACCGACCGTGGAACTACCCCGATGCCACGACGCTGAACCTGCTGAGCGCCGCAGGTGAGCTGCTCGCGAAGGCACGACGGCCATGAGCGCCGCCGGCCCGGCGCCGAGCCCGGTCGCGACTCCAAGCGTGGTCGCGACTTCGAGCCCGGTCACGACTTCGAGCACGATCAGTGTCCGGCTCACCGCACCGCTGCACCGCTGCCGGTTGCACCACCGCTACTCGTTGCACCACCGCTACTCGTTGCACCACCGGTGCCGGTGCCGGTGCCGGTGCCGGTGCCGGTGCCGATGTCGCTGGCGGTGCCGATGCCGCCGGCGGTGCCAGCAAGTTGATCACGATCATGGCGTCGACGCCTCAGCTGGTACCACGCTGTGGGCGCGCAGCGCCCAGAACATCACGACGCGGCGGTTTGCGGCGCACACCGGTTGCTCCATCACGTCGGCGTTCCGTGCGCTGCACCTGCCGCTGCCTTCGCAGGTGCCTCCCAGGGCTGCTGCTGGCGCCTGCGCCGGTAACAGCAATGACCCCTGCGGTGTGCGCTGCGGTGCCGCACGAGAGCGCTTTGCGCCGACCGCTCGGCACGCTTCCCGCGTCGATGTGTTGATCGTTGACCATGCCCGGTGAACTTGGATTGCTCAGGATCCTCGCGCAGCGCATCGGCGCTGTCGATGAGCGTGAGCGTTGTGGAGGTGCGCGCTTCGCAGGCGAGGGCATCACGGTGCGGCGTGCCGCCCGAGCTGCCCTGGCGCTGATCGACTCACTGCGCCTGGCAGATCCCATCGAGGACCTGCTGCCGGCCGATAAGGTCAAGACGCACTTCCTGCTCAGCGCTCACGCTGGTGCACGCCGCTGCGTGCTGAAGGTCTACGGCAGCCCACGCCCGGCTGAGGCCGCGGTGCTGCGCTGGTGGGCACAGCACGCGCTGAACGTGGTGCCTGTCGAGGCACACGCCGACGATGACGTCAGCTGGTTGCTGATGCCTTTCGTGCCGCTCCGGCACGCTCTTGCGCAGCCGTTCCGCGAGCGTGAGGTGCTGTCCTTGACGCGTGAGGTGGCCGGCCTGATGGCGCGCGCGCACACACTGGCGCTGCCGCCCGCGGTGGCGCTGTCCAGATCATCGGATGCCCTTCACGCTCGGCAGCCGGCAACGCGGCAGCAGCCGATGCGACCGGGCTCGCGTGCTGACCCGCGTGCTGACCCACGTGCTGACCCACGTGCGGGCTCGCGCGAGGGCCTGCACGGTGGTGTGCTCGGTGGTGCGTTCGCTGAGGCAGCCGCGCGTGCGTTGGACACCGACGCCTCGGCAGTGTGCTTGCACGGTGATCTCTCGATGGACAACGTCAAGCGCACCGGTGACGGGCACTTGATCCTGATTGATCCGTGCGGGTACCTAGGACCCGCCGAGTTCGACGGGGCCCGGTGGATCGCCCGCTGGGCGCAGCGGGGCATCGAGGCGCGTGCGCTCGCGGCGGCTTGGCAAGACGGTGAGCAAGACGTGGACCCGAGGCTGTTGTTGCGCTTGGCCGCGGAGGAATCGATGTTGTGAGCGTGAAGTTCTGCACGTAGGGGTGTGCGCCGCAGCGGTGCTCACCGGTTCCGGCGTGCTTGGCCGGACACCGGAAAGATCGGCGCAGCGGTGGTTCCGGCGATGGCCGAGGCGGTCCTGACTGGTGCGTCTCCGCGCGTGAGGGAACCAGCACCGCGGGAGTAGCGGGTGAGTGGTACGGGGGTTGGATGCGGGTGCTGCGGGTGCTGCGGGTGCTGCGGATGCTGCGGGTGGAGCTGCATCAGGGGCTCGTGGCGTGCTGCAGGACTTCCTCCCACGGGATCAGCTTGACGAGACGGCCGGTCCAGCCGCACAGGTACAGCGCATGGTAGGGGCGCAGCTGAGCGATCTCCCAGGTGCGCCACAGTGGTTGCTCCCGGTAGCTGGTGCTCTGGGAGGTGCTGGGTCCGCGTCCGCTCTTCTGGACGGTGGCGGTGCTCTCGCTCTCGTGGCGCACGCCGCTGAGGGTCTCGATGTCGTCGAGGAAGGCGCGGTCGCCCAGCTCAGCGAGCACCACCCGGTCGCGGCAGTTGTTGATGATGGTGCGTGCTGGGCCCTCGCCCCAGCGTTCTTCCAGCTGTGCACGGTCTTGCGCGCCCAGCAGCAGGCGAACCCCCTGCCCGGCACCTTCTGAGCACAGCGCCGACAGCGAGGGAAGTGGGGCGGTGTTGGCGACCTCGTCGAGGATTAGGGACAGTGCCGGGGCGTGCCGGTCGTGCTCGTGCAGCCGGTAGCGCGCATCGGCCAGCGCCTGCACCAGCACGGCGATGATCGGGCCGAGTTCGGTGGACCAGCGCGAAGGGCAGACGATGTGCAAAGTGTCCTGGCTGCGCACGAAGGCCTCGACGTCGAAGTCGGCCAACGTGGCGCGCTGGGCGGCGGCCGGGTAGGCGTACAAGCCCACGGCCTGCTCGGCGAAGGACCACACCGCCACGACAGTGTTGCCGCCGCGGCGGGTGCCGGCGTACCCGCGCAGGATGCTGCAGGCTTGCACATCGCTTTCGCGCAGGTATTCGGTGGGCGTGTCGGCGTCCTGCGCGGCGATCCAGGTGAAGACGTCGGTAATGGACAGTCCGGCGCGCACCGCTGCCCACAACAGGGCCGCGAGCAGCCGGGCTGCTCGCTGGGTCCAGTAGGCGTCGTTGTCGACCCCGGAGCGGCTCATGCTGTAGGCGGTGTCCATCAGGATGCGCCCGACGAGCAGAGCGAGCTCGAAGCTGGTGACCAGGCTGAGCGGAGAGAAGTGCACCGCGCGCGCGTTGTGGGGCACGCTCACCGCGCCCATCAGGTCTAGGACCAGAGTGCTGCCAGGGCCGCGGTGCGGCAGCATCAGCAGGTCGTCCTTGGTGCTGCTGCACACCCGTGGGCCCAGCAAAGCCGCCGGGCTCTGCTGGGCACCGTTCAGCCGCAGCACCGCGTTGGCCAGGATCGAGGTCGTCTTGCCGGACTGCGTGGGACCGCAAGCCAGCAGGTGGCACTTGGGGCGGCTGACGATGAAGGGCTGAGTGCGGCCGCGGCCGACCAGGAAGCCCGCGAAGTCCTCGGTCACAGGTCCGGCTCCTCCTTCTGGGGCTCGTGCAGGTCGGGCTCGAGCAGTTCGGTCCGGTGCAGCTCAGCGTCGCGCGAGTTGAGCTCGATCGAGCAGGGTGCAGCGCAAGCGCGTTCACGGTGCTGTGCTGTGTCGGTGGCGGGATCGGACAGCTGTCCAGCGGTGGGTCGCTGTCCTGGCTGGCGCGGTGGTGGCAGGTCCGGGCGCAGATCCACCACGCGCGGCTGGTCCTTGCGCAGGTCGATGAACAGTCCGGGCTTGATCCGGTCCTGGTACTGCGGCACGTATGTGCGGATCTGCTTGATCTGCTCGCCTCGGGAGTGCTGGGCGTTGGTGACCACGATCGCCGCCGGCTGGTACTGCGTACTGCGGATGTGCGGTGCGATGCGGCGGTCGTTGGTGAGGAGGAGCCGTTGCTCCTCGTGCGCCAGGCCGGCGACGCGATCATCGGGCGCCTCGGCCCCGAGGCGCTCGACGGACTCCTGGACGTCGAAGCGCTCCTCGTCCAGCTCCGCGCCGACTCCCGTTAGGCACTCGTCGATGAGCACCAGCACACGTCGGGGTTCCATCACGAGTCCTCGCTGAAGCCGTCGTCGGTGGCGTGGTCCGCCACGCTGGTGCCCGTAACCTCACTTCTTGCGTCGGCGTGCGGCCCGGTGAGGTCGTGCGGCCCGGTGAGGTCGTGCGGCCCGGCGGGGGCGTCCGGGTCGTCCGGGTCGTCCGGGTTGTCCGGGTCGTCCGGGTCCTGCCAGCCCGTGGGGTGTCGGTCGATGAAGTCGGCGACCTGGTGGACCTGCTCGACGCTGATGCGGTAGTCCCGGCAGATGTCGGTCTCGCTCTCGCCGCGCTGCAGGGCGTAGGCGATGACGGCCACGCGCAGCCGGGTGCCTTCCAGGCGCCAAGCTCCCCCGGCTACCACGTGCGGGTCGTGCACGGTGTTGCGAACAATCAGGGGGTGGTCGGGGTCACGCTCCACGGTGAGCTCCTGCACTGGTAGAGGTGGGTCGGTTACTGGAGTACGCGCAGGGTGCGCCGGCTCGCGCCCGAGGTGGAGCACGTGCCCTGCTGCACGCGCACTGGTGCCGGCCGGCTCCGGCGCGAAGCGCGCGGTGCCAACGGGGCGGTGTCAACGGGTGCTAGTTGATGTGGTGCCAGTTGGTACGCGCCAGCGCTGGCCGGACGGGCTGATCGGGGCGGTGGTGGGCTGGGGTGAGCGAGCGGGCCTGGCTCTCAAATGATCAGCGCGTTGCTCGCGAGCACCAGGGCGGCGATCAGCAGCGTCGAGGTGATCAGTGAGGCGCTCAGCGTGCGCGGGCGCAGCCGCACGCGCGTGGCGGTCAGCTCCACCCGGCCTGCGTGCAGCACACCGGCGATGAGCCAGCCGCTGACGCGCACTTCGGAGCCGTAGAGCAGGCCCTCGCCGGGGTGCAACAGGCGCACCTGGTAGGCGCTGCCGCGCTCGTCGAGCACGTCGAAGACGACGGACTCGCGCGGTGCGCCCACCGCGTGCACCGCGGCGCTGAAGGTGAGCCCGACGACGGCGCTGAGCAGGCGCAGCAGCCCGGTTCCCAGCGCGAGCGCCACACCGCTCACGACTCTGGTGAACATGCCGACGATGACGCCGCCGATGACGCCGCCGAGCACGAGCAGGAGGCCGGTCAGGACGAGCAGGGACACCAGCAGCAGCGCCAGGGCCATGGCGAGGTGCGCCAGGGTTCCGATCAACCACGAAGCGCCGGCCCCGGTGGTGAGGACCAGCAGGACCGCGGTGAGGGCTGCAGCCAAACACGCGGGCACTACCTGTGGTGGGCGGTGGCGCGAGCGCACGGGGTCGCTGTCGACCACGGCGCACACCGTTGACCGGTAACCCCAGCGTCGGGCCAGCGCGATGCTTGACTGCGCGGGTCCTGAGCTCGAGGCGTCGGCGTCCGGTGGCGTCTCGGTGCGCTGCCGCGCCAGCGGCGGCTCGCAGCGCGGGCACGTCTCGGTGTGCGGGTTCAGGGGCAAGCCGCACCACTCGCACGGCCGAGGGTCCATGGGTTCCATCGAGAGCCTCCCTTGCAGAGGTCAGTGGGCTCGGCGCGGTACGGCTGTCCGGTGAGCACGCACCTCCTGGCGAAGGGCGGATGACCTCACCGGCCGGCATGGGGCCCCGCTCGCTGAGCACCGCTCATGATCAGGGAACCGTGGAAGTCGATTGACCAGAATCATGTCAGAGACTTCTCGATTCGTCCATCGACCGTGAACGTCATTGGCGTCGTGGCGGGGCCAGGCAAGACCCTTGACAAGTGCTGATCCTGGTCTACTAATGACTCATACGGTCAAGGAGACAGCAAGAACGGCATCGATCGGTAGGAAGTTAGCTTCCGGTCGCGAGAACACAGAGGCCATGATCTTGCCGATGAAGATCAGAATCTCTGTCCCATGAGTGCTCAAGGCCTCCCTGCGCGTACTACGGGTCGCCCGCGTCTTCAGGGGCACCTCGTCACCGGCGCCCGAAACGCCGGCTCTGGCCACCACCTCGGTGGTCACCGCCGTCGCACCTGGCCACTGGCGGCCCGCGCGATCCATCCGCTGCAGCGCCACCGCAGGCAGCGCCACCCGCCACAGCACCAGCCACGGTGCGCTGGCCCGACCTCCCCTGAGACCGCACCGGCTGCGGGCACGCCTGTACCCGGCGGCCCGGGCGAACCCGACAGCAGCAGGCGTGCAACCACCCGACGTACGGCAACGGAGGAAGATCATGTCCGACAAGCTCATCCTCGACCGCCGGGCCTTCCTGACCGGCTCGGCACTGACCGGGGGGTGCGCCCTGCTGGGCGGCTGCAGCTCCCTGACACAGCTGACCGGCACGCCCGACCAGCCCGGTGGCGGTGCGGTACTGGCTCTCGAGGCCGGCCTGGTGCCCACTGCCGAGCAGCTGCGCCGGCTCGACCCTGCGCTCGAGCGCGCCGTGCGCGAGGGCATGGACACCGAGCTGTGGCTGCTGCACGGGCCCTCGGCAGCCGGAGCGCGGCAGGTCGTCTTCAGCGAGCAGGCGCAAGGCGGCAAGTTCCACGCCGTCGGAGCCAACCCCAGCGCCTGGGAACGTTCGATCGTGGCGACCTTGCAGCAGGCGCGCGCCGAGGCCGCGCAAGCGCTCGAGCAGGCGGGCGTCGACGGTGACACTGCTGACAGCCACACTGTCGGGAACGGCGACGGCGGTGCCGATCCTGTCGGGTTAGTGCGGCGCAGCATCGCGCGTGCGCAGGCGATGCCGAGCAAGGGACCGCGCCTGGTCAGCGTCGTCGTCGCGGGCGGTGCCCAGCGCACTGCCGAGCTCGACGTCGTGGCCCAGGGCCTGACCGTGACCACGGCGAGCGAGCTGGCGAGCCGGCTGCCCACCATCGACACCGCCGACGTGCAGGTGCAGATCCTCGGCGTCGGTTCCTACCCCGGCAGCCAGTACGCCGTGGACCCGCAGTTCGCCGACGCCCTCATGCCGTTCTGGCGCGCACTGTGCCCCGGGTGCGACGTGCAGTCCTGAGTCAGCGGCGTCGAGGTCAACTGCTCTTCCGCACTGCCGCCCCCACGCCTCAAGAGGTCTTGAGAGACCCGCGTGGGTCCTTCGAGACCAGGTCCCGGCTCGACCTGCACCGCTCGATCCACCGCTGCTGACGTTCGGACCTTGGAGGAACCATGAGCATGACCTGGTTGGCCACCTTGTTGGCCCGGCTGGGGGAGAGCACCGTCTCGCTGCCCCTGGTGCTGGTCTTCGCGGCGCTGGTGATCGCTGGACTGGTGTACTGGCGAGGTCGGCAGCGCACGTTCGTTCGCCCGGAGCGCTACGCCACCAGCAGCGTGCCGCGCGGCACCGAGAAGTCCCGCCGCGAGGCGCTGTCGGTGGCCAAGCTGGTGCTGCACGACGGTCTGGACCGCACCACGCGCAAGGCGGCCGTGCGCGTGGCCATCACGGCGATGCACCGCGAGCGACCCGCCGTGGCGCTGCAGTGGGCGGCCGGTCGCTTGCAGGAGGCAACCTGCACCCTGGACGCGGTGCGCCGACAGGTCGCCGGCCAGCCCGTGCCGGGAGTCGGCTCCACCGTCGTCGCCTACGTCGTCTTCCTGGGACTGTGCCTGCTGGGCGACGTCAGCGTCGTCACCGGCCGCATCACCGCGCACGAGCTGAACACCACGTTGTTGTCCGCCACGCTGACGTCGCTGGCGCTGGCCGTGACCCAGTACGCCGTCGGCAAGGTCTTGGGGGCGGCCTACGTCGACCACCTCATGCGCAGCACCCGCAAGCCGGTGCTGCCCCCGCTGGTGGTCCTGGCCGCGCTGGGGCTGGCGTTGGGAGTCCTCAGCTTCGGCTGGCAGCTCGCCTGGATCGTGCTGGTGATCGCGCCGGCCTTCGGCGCCGCGGCGCTGTACGTGAACACGTACGACCCCGACGGGCGCGCGCTGCGGCGCGCGCAGGTTGGCTACCGCACAGCCCGCACCGTCGCCTGGATGTCGCTGCGCCTGCTGGTTGTGCTCGAGGGCCGCTACCAGGCGTCCCTGACGGAGCTGTACACCCGTCTGGGACGGGTCGTAGCGCTCATCGACGCCGAGCTGCTCGCCGCCGGCTTGGAGGAGAAGGCGCCCTTCGTGGAGATCACGCACGAGCTGGCGCAGCCGCTGCTGCCCCAACCGGCACGCCTGGGCCGGACGGAGCAGCTCATCCAGCAAGCCTTCGTGGCCGCCACCGCAGCTGGTCTGACGCGACCTGCGGCGCCTGAGCAGTCGATAGCGCCCGCACGACCGGCGACGCCCGCCCAGCGCGAGGCCCCGACCGCGCCTGGCAAGCAGGGCACGCGTAAGAAGATCGTCGCGATGCCGGATACCACCGCCGCCGGCGCGGCAGCCACCACTTCGGGCGGCAGCACAACGAGCGCTCACGTCAACGGCGCGCGCCGCCCGCTCCAGGACGGTCCCCGGTGAGCCGCCAGCGCACGCGCGACGCACGGTTGAACCGGCCGGTGGGCAAGGACTGGCTCGGTCGTGTGGCCTGGTGCGCGGTGCCGGTACTGCTGGGGTCGGCCCTCGTGCTGGCCGATCCGCCCGGGCAGCCGCCCAGCGCCCGCCCCGGTGAGCCGGTCAGCGCCGACGTCACCATCACCGCTCCCAGCATTCCCGGTCTCCTGGACCTGCTGATCGCCTTGGACGTCAGCAACTCCTACGCGCCCTCGCTGCCGGCGGTCAGAACCCAAGTGGGCGACCTGGTGCAGGAGATCACCGCCTCGCGCGCCTCCCTGGCGCTCGCCCTGAGCGGCTTCGCCGACGCGGTGGCCACCGAAGACGACCCCCGGTCGGGCTACCAGCCGGTGCTGCCGTTCGGAACACCGACGGCGCGCGAGGTGGACGAGGCGGTCGGCCGTCTGCGCGGTGCCGACGGCGGGGACATCCCCGAGCAGATGAACGAGGCCGTGCTGCGCCTGCTCGAGCAGAACGGTGCCCTGCTGCGCGAGGACGCGCAGCGCATCCTCATCATCGCGACCGACGCCCCCAGCCGCCCGGACGGACCGGCGACCCGGGAGGTGCTCGAAGTGCTCAAGGCGTACGACGTGCACGTCGTCGCCCTGGTGCCCGACGACGCCGAGGCCACTGATGCGCAAGCGCTGGCTAAGGCCACAGGCGGAAGCGTGCAAGAGGTGGAGCGCGACGGTAGTGGTCTGACCGAGGCGGTGCTCGCCGGTGTCGGCACCCTGCCGCAGACCGTGGTGCCCCAACTGCAGCCGGGGTGCCCGCTGCAGGACGTCACCTTGAACCCGCCGCTCCGCAATCGCGTGGAGGGTGGCTCCGCGGTCGACGTCCGCGTGAGCGGACGCATCGCCGAAGCAGCAGTGCCCGGCTACCACCAGTGCCGTCTCACGTCCGGCGGCACCGGCACCTCTTTCACGGTGCGGGTTCTGCCGTGAACCGGCACCGCCCGCGCGCCGCTGGCCCGCTGACTCTGGCCACCCTCCTGAGCGCGGTGTGCGTCAGCTGCACCGCCGCGCCGCCGCCTGGCGTGACGCCCCCCACCGGTACCGCGCCCACGACGTCGAGTGCACCGCGGGCGAGTGCTGCTGACCCGGCCGCCAGTGCCCCCTTGCCCACCGCCGGGGCCATCACCGGCGGGTTGCCCACCGCAGGTGTCATCGATGGACTGCTACCGCGTCCGGAAACGACACCCACACCACCGCCGTGCTCGGGCTTCACCGTCACCGGTGCCGCCTTCGCCACTGGCGAAGATGAGCTGACTGCCCAGGGGCAAGCTTCAGTGGCAGGGCTGGTCGGTGAGATCGCGGGCAAGCTTAAGGCACCGGGTGCATCGTTGCTGATCGTAGGCTTTACCGATCCACGTCCGCCGCGTGATGGGCGCACCAACGAAGACCTCAGCAGGTCCCGGGCCCAAGCAGTCGCCGACGTGCTGACGAGAAGCTTGGATGGAGGGCAGCCGGTGCTCGTGGAAGGACGCGGCGCCCGGGAAAGGCTCAGCACCGGCACCACCGAAGATGACTACGCACGCGACCGCCGGGTCGAGGTCATCGTCAACTGCCCGGTCAGCCAGTAGAGCGTGGCGTACAAGATCATCGTACACCGACACCTTTCGAGCAGACAGGCGAGTGTGCACGCCTGTTTAGCACGGCCCTCTCACTAATGATCAGCGCACGACACACCACTACAGGAGTGATCAAGATGCCCCAGCAATACCCCGAGCAGAAGCCAGAAACCGACACGCCCATCTACGATCAACTGGCGCAGCAACACGTGAACGCCGCTGTAGATGCAGCCAAGCCGACCATCCCCGATGCACCAGATCCTGACGTTGAGCCTGACCTGGAACCATGAAAAACGACTACCAGGTACGTGGCTCCGAAGTGGGGGCGGCAGAGGTACAGGCCCTGCCCCCAGCAGTTGCTAGCTGAGGTCTCCCATGTCGAGCTGAAATAGGTAGGCAAAATGGTTACCGGGGCGGGGCCGACGTCGATGCAGAGCGGTGGACGATGAAGTGCGGCGCGAGCTCGTCGCCGACTCGCACGTCCTCGCACGCCTTCCACCGCTGCAGGTAGCAGGCGCTACAGGTGGCCGGCAGGGTGCTCGCGGGCCTGCCGCTGTCGCCGGCACTGGTCGAGCTCGGCGCGGGTGATCGGCCCGGCCGCCGTGACGGCGGCGACGTGCTCGCCCCTGTGGGCGCTTCGTCGCGTTCGAGGGGCTCTTCCCAGGTGAAGCAGCACGCGGACAGCTGGGGAGCAGGTGCAGCTGCGGGTACGGCGCCCGCGTCGGACCGCACCGCACCGCACCGCACCGCACTGCACGGCCACGGCCCTCACGGGTTGACTGCTGCGTCAGCGCTCGGGGCGCTGGCCGTGTCAGTGGTTTGGTCGGTGCGGGCGGCGCTCGCGGATGCCTCGCCTGCGGGCGCCGGCGCGGGCAGCGTGGGCGCTTCCGGCTGCGGGTCCGGTGCGGGCTGGAGGACGTGTTGGTCAGCACGTGGTCGGCGGGCAGGACGCCCCAGCGCATGAGGCCGTGCTCGGAGCACCCGGTCCTGGCTTGGGCCGCGGGTGTCGAAGGGCCAGATGTCGGAGGGCACCGTCACCCGGCGGGTGCCGCTCGTGCCGTCGAGGTGGGTGATCGGGTGGCGCTGGTGCATGGGCTGGTCGACGGTTCACGCGCAGCCCGGTCCCCTGCACAGGTGCCGGTAGGCGAACGGGGTGCCGTCCGGGCTCAGCAGCACCGTGTGCATCAGCGTCGTGTACGTCGGTGTCGATGGCCAGGCGCACTCGCTCGGGGGTGGGACTGCTCGTGCGGACGTAGACCATGGAGCCACTTCCTTCCTGATGGGGGTCCTCCGCTGCGGTGGTCTCGTCGGGGCGGCAGGTGAGCGCGCTGGTGCGCTCGACCCCCTGCCGCCCCGGCAGCACCGGGGCGGCAGCGGCTTCCGGTGCGGTGGGCGCCACCGGGATCGGGCCGGGTGGTGTTCGTCAGCCGCGAGCGGTCCACTGCGGTGCCGCGAGCGCCATGAGGCTGGTGGCGACCAGGCGCGCCAGGCGCTGGGCGGGGTCGCACCGCAGCGCGGCGAGCGCGCAGCCTTCCGCGCGCACCCCTTCGCCGATGTTCCAGTAGGTGAAGGCCGCCACCGCCCACGCTGCAGCAGCGGCTCGTCCGTTGGCGTGCGGGTCGATGTGCCGATCGACGTGCCGGGCCAGCAGCACGGCCAGGTCGCTGATCGCGTGTGCCCGCTGGATGTTGGGACGCGCCTGCAGCAGCCGCGCGACGCCCGCACCCGCGCGCTCTCTCGCGTCCACGGTGCCGGCGGCGGCCTCGGTGTCCAGCAGGGCGCTGATGACCGCGCCGGGGTGCAGCTCCTCGCCCTCGGTGGCGCCCCGCGTGCTGGTCTCGTGGGGCGCCTGCTCGGGCAGGGCGTCGAGCAGCACCGCGTCCCGGAGCGCCGGGCGCGTCAGGGCGGCCAGCAGCCGGCCGGCCTGCTCAGGGTCGAGCTGCACGCGCCGGGGCGGGCAGCGGGGACTCATCCGGTGCCAGCTGCTCACGGGTGGTCCGCGCGCTCATGCCCAGCCCGACCGCCTCGGCGTGCATCGCGCTGGCGCGCACAGCGGCCAGCGAGCGCCCGCTGAGCGGGCAGCACCGCTCGTCGGCGCAGTCCAGCGAGCGGAAGCTGTCGGCTCCGACGAGCACGACGTCGAGGACGTCGATGCCCAGCCGGGCCAGGTGGGTGCGGGCGGTGCGCACGGTGACGGCTGCCGGGTGGCTCAAGGCCGGGGAGCTGGCGGCGGTGACGGGATCACCGGGCGCGCTCGCACCGTCGCTGGCGCCGTTGTCGTAGACGACGAGCATGAGGGCGCGCACGTCGTGTCGCGGCATCCAGTCGGTCAGCGCCCGGATGCAGTCGCGGCTCGCGCGCTCGACGACCTCCTCGCTGCCGCCGGGGGGCAGGTCGGCCCGCGCGATGATGCCCACCTTGCGGTGCTCGGGAGAGGCTTCGTCCGCGGCGGCGAACTCGAGGGCGACGATGCTCGCGGTCGGCTCGAAGCCCATCCGGTAGGGCACCAGGGCGAGCAGGTCGGGCAGGGCGTTCGCGCGCAGGGTCTGGCTCACCGGATCATCCGTTCAGTCGCTGGGGGGGTGGTGCAGTGGCGGAAGGAGCCCGCCGCTGCCCCACCTGTCGCTGGTACCGGAGCGGAGTCGCGGCCCCGTTTCGATGACTAAACACTAGCGCACTATGAAAAGTCGCGCAAGGGGTGGCCCGCGGACCGGGTAGGCGAACCGGTGAGCGTCCGTGCAGTGACCAGCCACTGCACGGACGCTCACTGCACGGACGAGCGGACGGCTCGCCGGCGGGTGCTCGCGGGCGAGCGACGGGCTCCGCTGGAGCCCAGAGGTGGTCACCGGGCCCCAGCGGGCGCTGGGTGGGGTGGGCGCTGCTGGTTGCTGGGTGGGTGGTGCCCGCGAGCGCCGAGGGAGGGGCGGCGCTCGCGGGGGTGTGGGGGCTGCCGGTGCGCGAGCTGGTAGGCCGGCTGGGTGGCTGGGTGGTGGCGCGGCGGCGTGTGGCCGGGCGTGGGCCAGCGCGTAGCCAGGCGTGGCTGGGCGTGGCCCGTGGGGCCCCTTGCAGGGGCCCCACGGGTGTGGGGTGGGGGCTCAGCCCCAGCGGCTGTCCCAGTCCTCGAAGAGGTCGCGCTCGGTGGGCTCTGCGGTGAGGGGGTCGAGTATGTCGCCGGGGTCCACGTCGTTGCTGTGCCCGCAGGTGGGGCAGGTCCAGACGGCGACGGTGTGGGGGGAGTCGAAGGTGACGTCGACGTCGTCGTCGTAGCCGCAGTCGCTGCCGTCGGGGGCGGTGCCGTTGCAGGTGAGCCAGAGGGTGTGGGTGTAGCTGTCGATCCGGGTGCCGGGGTTGATGGTCAGCAGGTTCACGGTGTCCTCCCTGGACTGTCGCTGGTGTCGGTGCGGGGTCGCTGTCCCCGTCCCGATGCCTTAACTATAGCAGCCTAACGACAGGGGGTGCAACCCCTGATCCGCCCCCGTCGGGGCGGGGTTGTCTGCGCCGGTGCCCGCGTCAGCGGGCTGGGGGAGTTTCCGCTGAAACTGCCCGAACTCCCGGCGGGTTTTCGCTCGCCGGCAGGCGGGCGGGAAGTCAGCGGAACTCCGGCGACGGCGCAGCCGACCGCGCCAGCGGGCGCAAGTCGTTGCACCGCAACGCGCACCGCGCTCAGGCGGCGCCAGCCGCCCCGTGAGAAACCCACCTGCTTGCGCGCGCCAGCGCGCCCACGTCGACCCCAGCCACCCACCTCGTAGGCCGCGCCAGCGGCCCGTGGGCTGGCCCGCGCGCCAGCGCGGGCGGCACGAGGCGGCGCGCCAGCGCCGCCTC
>NZ_JBJLRD010000069.1:0-18728 GCF_050871305.1 Kineococcus gypseus
ATCCCGATCCAGCCTCCGGCGCCACCCACCCGCGACCGACCCCCGCGAGCCTCGCAGCCCCGGCGGCCGCCCCGTCCGGGCGACGAGAAGAACAGTACGCCGCACGCCCCCCACACACCAAATCCGCGGCGAGGGGCGCCCGGATCGCCTACTGCTGCAACGGGAGTGCCACCGCGGCGAGCGACTTGCGACCCCGCCGCAGCACCGCGTAGCGCCCGTGCAGCAGCGGGGTGCCGCGCACCACGTCGCCCAGCGTCGCCTCGGTGTCGGTCACCTTGCTGTTGTTGACGTACGCACCGCCCTCGCCGATGGTGCGCCGGGCACCGCTGCGGCTCGGCGCCAGCCCCGTGTCGGCGAACAGCTGGGCGACCGGCACGTCCAGGGACCCCGGCGTGGCCGTCGGCAGCTCCTCCAGCGCGCCGCGCAGGGTCCGCTCGTCGATGGCCGCCAGGTCGGAGCCGCCGAAGAGAGCCGCCGACGCGTCCTCGACCGCGCGGGCGGCGTCCTCGCCGTGCACGAGCGCCGTGACCTCGCGGGCCAGGGCCCGCTGGGCCGCCCGGGCGCGGGGCTGCTCGCGCGCCTGCACGCCCAGCTCCTCGATCTCGTCGCGGTCGCGGAAGGAGAAGGCCTTCAGGTAGCCCTCGACCTGGGAGTCCTCGGCGTTGAGCCAGAACTGGTAGAAGGCGTACGGGCTCGTCAGCTCCGCGTCCAGCCACACCGCGCCGGACTCGCTCTTGCCGAACTTCGTGCCGTCGGCCTTGGTCAGCAGCGGGGTGGCCAGCGCGTGCACGACCTCCCCCTCCACCCGGCGCACCAGCTCGCAGCCGGCCGTGATGTTGCCCCACTGGTCCGAGCCGCCCAGCTGCAGGGAGCAGCCGTGCCGGCGGTGCAGCTGGAGGTAGTCGTTGCTCTGCAGCAGCACGTAGCTGAACTCGGTGAAGCTGATGCCCGTGGTGGCCAGCCGCTTGGCCACCGCCTCGCGGTCCAGCATGCGGTTGACGCTGAAGTGCTTGCCGACGTCGCGCAGGAACTCGATGGCCGACATCGGGGCGGTCCACTCGAGGTTGTCCACCATGGTCGCCGCGGCCGGGCCCTCGAAGTCCAGGAAGGGTGCGATCTGCGCCTGCAGCCGCCCCACCCACCCGGCGACGGTGGCCGGGTCGTTCATGGTGCGCTCCGCCGAGGGGCGCGGGTCCCCGACCAGGCCGGTCGCCCCGCCCACCAGCACCAGCGGCCGGTGCCCGGCCTGCTGCAGGCGGCGGGCCGTGAGCACCTGCACCAGGTGCCCCACGTGCAGGCTGGCCGCCGTCGGGTCGAAGCCCACGTAGTACGTGAGCGGTCCCGCCTGCAGGGCGTGGCGCAGCGCGGCCTCGTCGGTGGACTGCGCCACCAGGCCCCGCCACCGCAATTCGTCCCAGACGTCGCTCACGGCTTCTCGCTCCTCGTCACCGGCGCCGGGCGCCCACCGCCCGGCCGGCCCCCAGCCTGCCCGATCAGGCGCGCCGGGGTCGACGCGGTACCGCCGCGCGGTACTCGGAGACCGTCGGGTCCCCCGCGACCCAGGTGCGCCAGGGCGTCGGCGCTCCGGCGCCGGCCACCCCCACGCGCGGCCCCCAGGAGACCGCGGCGTCCGGCACCGGCTCCCCCGACAGCACCTCCAGCGGCCCGCCCGCGCACACGTCCGCGCCGCCCTGGGCGCCGGTGACGGCGAGCGCCGTCGTCAGCCGCGCCGGGCCGCGGGCGAGGTCGGCGTCGCGGCGCGCGGCGGGGCGCCGCGAGCGCGCCAGCTCCAGCCCCTCGACGACCTCGCCGGCGCGCAGCAGCACGGCCGAGGCGGCACCCTCCGTGCCGGTGACGAGGTTCACGCACCAGTGCACCCCGTAGGAGAAGTACACGTAGGCGTGCCCGGCCGGCCCGTACATCACCGCGGTGCGGGGGGTCGGCCCGCGGAAGGCGTGCGAGCCGGGGTCGGCCTCGCCGGCGTACGCCTCCACCTCGGTCAGGCGCACGGCGACGAGGCCCTCCCCGGTGCGGTGGCGCACCACCCGGCCCAGCAGGTCGCGCGCGACCACGAGCACGTCGCGCGCGAAGAACGAGCGCTCCAGGGGCGCGCTCAGGACGCCCCTCCGGGCCGGGCCCAGGCCAGGTGCGCGGCCAGGGCGTCCTGCGCGGCCTCCAGCTGCTCGGCCACCCGCACCGGCGCGGTGCCGCCGACGCCGTCGCGCGAGGCCAGCGAGCCCTCCAGGGTGAGGACGTCGCGCACCCGCGGCGTCAGGTGCGGGGAGATCGCGGCGAGCTCCTCGACGGTGAGGTCCCACAGCTCCACGCTGCGCCCCTCGGCGGCGCTGCGCTCCTCGCAGCGGCGCACGCAGGCGCCGGAGACGCGGTGGGCGTCGCGGAAGGGGACGCCCTGGCGCACCAGCCACTCAGCGACGTCGGTGGCCAGCGCGAAGCCCTGCGGCGCCAGCGCGGCCATCCGGTCGGTGTGGAAGCGCAGCGTGGCGACCATGCCCGCGACGGCCGGCAGCAGGACCTCGAGGGTGTCGACGGCGTCGAAGACCGGCTCCTTGTCCTCCTGCAGGTCGCGGTTGTAGGCCAGCGGCAACCCCTTCAGGGTGGTCAGCAGGCCGGTGAGGTCGCCGACGAGGCGCCCGGCCTTGCCGCGGGCGAGCTCGGCGACGTCGGGGTTCTTCTTCTGCGGCATGATGCTCGACCCGGTGGACCAGGCGTCGTCGAGGGTGACGAAGGAGAACTCCTTGGTCGCCCACAGGACGACGTCCTCGGAGACGCGGGAGAGGTCCACGCCGATCATGGCGGCCACGAAGGCGAACTCGGCGGCCACGTCGCGCGCGGCGGTGCCGTCGATGGAGTTCTCCACGCTGCGGGTGAAGCCCAGCTCGTGCGCCACCGCCAGCGGGTCCAGGCCGAGCGAGGAGCCGGCGAGGGCGCCCGAGCCGTACGGGGAGACGGCCGCGCGGGCGTCCCAGTCGCGCAGCCGCTCCACGTCGCGCAGCAGCGGCCAGGCGTGGGCCATGAGGTGGTGGGCCAGCAGGACGGGCTGGGCGTGCTGCAGGTGCGTGCGTCCGGGCATCGCCGCTCCCGGGTGGGCGGCGGCCTGGGTCAGCAGCGCCTCGACGACGTCGAGGACGCCACCGGCCACCAGGCGCGCGTGCTCGCGCAGGAACATCCGCAGCAGCGTGGCGATCTGGTCGTTGCGCGAGCGCCCGGCGCGCAGCCGGCCGCCGACGTCCTCGCCGGCGTGCCGCAGCAGCGCCTGCTCGAGCACGACGTGCACGTCCTCGTCGTCCTCGGCGGGCACCAGGGCGCCGGAGACGACGTCGGCCTCCACGGCGTCCAGGCCGGCGAGCAGCCGGGCCAGGACGTCGTCGTCGACCAGCCCGGCGCGGTGCAGGACGCGGGCGTGGGCGCGCGAGCCGGCGAGGTCGTAGCGCGCCAGGCGGAAGTCGAAGTGGGTCGACTTCGACAGGGCGGCCATCGCCGCGGCGGGGCCGCTGGCGAAGCGGGCCCCCCACAGGCCCTTCTCCGCCTGCTGGTGCAGCGCCTGCTCGCTCACGGGTTCTCTCCTTCGTCCGGGGTGGTGGGGGCGTCGGGGGCGGCCGGGGGGTCCTCGCGGCGGGCCAGCGCCAGCAGGCGCGCGGCGACCGCTCCGCCGCCGAGGGGGTCGCGGCAGATGACCAGGACGGTGTCGTCGCCGGCGATGGTGCCCAGCACGGCGGGCACGACCGAGTGGTCCAGGGCGCTGGCCAGCAGCTGCGCCGCCCCCGGCGGGGTGCGCAGCACCACCAGGTTGGCCGAGGGCTCCGCAGAGACGAGCAGCTCCTCGCACCAGCGCGCCAGGCGCGCGTCGAGCAGCTCCTGGCCCACGCCGCTGCGGGGGGTACGGTCCCCGCCCTCGGCCGGCAGCGCGTACACCAGCCCGCGGTCGCCGTCGCGCACCTTCACCGCCCCGAGCTCGACGAGGTCGCGCGAGAGGGTGGCCTGGGTGACGGCCACGCCCTCCTCGGCCAGGTGGGCGGCCAGCTCCGTCTGGCTGCGCACCGGCGAGCGCGCCAGCACCGCGGCGATCCGGTCGTGCCGGAACGCCTTGGTGCCCGTGCCCGTCGCGGCGTTCACGTCGAGCGGGCGAGCAGCCAGACGAGCAGCGCCTTCTGGGCGTGCAGGCGGTTCTCCGCCTCGTCCCACACGACCGAGCGCGGCCCGTCGAGGACCTCCGCGCTGATCTCCTTGCCGCGGTAGGCGGGCAGGCAGTGCAGGACGACCGCGTCCGGCGCCGCGAGCGCCAGCGTCGCCGAGGTGATCGCGTAGGGCGTGAAGCGCTGCAGGCGGTCGGCGACGTCCAGGCCCTCCTGGCCCATGCTGATCCACGTGTCGGTGACCAGGACGTCGGCGCCGGCGGCGGCCTCGGCCGGGTCCCGGGTGAGCGTGACGGAACCGCCGGTGCCGGCGGCCACCGCGCGGGCGCGCTCCAGCACGGCGGGGTCGGGCTGGTCCTCGGCGGGGGTGGCGATGCGCACGTGCAGGCCCGCCGTGGCGCCGCCGAGGGCGTAGGAGTGGGCCATGTTGTTGGCGCCGTCGCCGAGGTAGGCCATCGTCAGCCCGGCCAGGGCGCCCTTGTGCTCGGCGATCGTCTGCAGGTCCGCGAGGACCTGGCAGGGGTGGAAGTCGTCGCTGAGGGAGTTGACCACCGGCACGCGCGAGTGCGCCGCCATCTCCTCCAGGCGCGACTGCTCGAAGGTGCGCCACACGATCGCGGCGACCTGCCGCTCCAGCACGCGGGCGGTGTCGGCCACCGGCTCCCCGCGGCCCAGCTGCGAGCCGGCGGCGTCGATGACCAGCGGCGCGCCGCCGAGCTCGGCCACGCCCACGCTGAAGGAGACCCGGGTGCGGGTGGAGGGCTTGTCGAAGATCAGCGCCACCGTGCGCGGGCCCTCCAGGGGCCGCTCGGCGAAGCGGTCGGCCTTCAGCCGCGCCGCGAGCGCGAGCACCTCGGCCTGCTCGGCGGGGCTGAGGTCGTCGTCGGCGAGGAAGTGGCGGGTGGTCACGCGTCCTCCGGGGTGTCCTGGGCGGCGTCGAGCACGGACGGCAGGGCGTCGACGAAGGTGTCCGCCTGCGCGGCGGTCAGCACCAGGGGCGGGGCCAGGCGGATCGTGTCCGGGCGCACCGCGTTGACGATGAAGCCGTGCGCGAGCGCCGCGCGCGCCGCGGCCGCGGCCACCGGGCGGGTCAGGGCGATGCCCAGCAGCAGGCCCTCGCCGCGCACCCCGGCCACCAGCGGGTGGCCCAGCGCCTGCACGCCGGTGCGCAGCCGCGCGCCCACGGCGCGCACGTTCGCCAGCAGGGCGTCGCGCTCGAGCACGTGCAGGGTCGCCAGGCCGGCCGCGGCGGCCACGGGGTTGCCGCCGAACGTGGTGCCGTGCTGGCCGGCGCCGAGCAGCGCGGCGTTGCGCGGGCCGAACGCCACGGCCGCGCCGACGGGGATCCCGCCGCCCAGGCCCTTGGCGACGGTGACGACGTCGGGCACGAGGCCGCCGTGGCGGGCCTGCTGGTGGGCGAACCACTCCCCCGTGCGCCCCACGCCGGTCTGCACCTCGTCGAGCACGAGCAGCGCGCCGTGGTCGGCGGTGATGCGCCGGGCCGCGGCGAGGTAGCCGTCCGGGGCGGGGGTCACCCCGCCCTCGCCCTGCACCGGCTCGAGGAACACCGCGGCGGTCGCCCCGTCCACGGCGCGGCCCAGGGCGCCGACGTCGCCGTAGGGGACGAACTCCACCCCGCCGGGCAGCGGCTCGAAGGGCGCGCGGTAGGCCTGCTTGCTCGTCAGCGCCAGCGCGCCCATCGTGCGGCCGTGGAAGGCGTCGACGGCGGCGACCACCTTGGGCCGGCCGGTGCGCCGCGCCATCTTGAACGCGGCCTCGTTGGCCTCGGCGCCGGAGTTGCAGAAGAACACCCGCGAGCCCTCCGGGGCGCGCGCCACGTGCAGCAGCCGCTCGGCCAGGGCGACCTGCGGGGCGGTGGCGAAGAAGTTCGACACGTGCCCCAGGGTCGTCAGCTGCGAGGTGACGGCCGAGACGAGCAGCGGGTGGGCGTGCCCGAGGGCGTTGGTGGCGATGCCGGCCAGCAGGTCCAGGTAGCGCACGCCGTCGGCGTCCCACACGTAGCAGCCCTCGCCGCGCACCAGCACCCGCTGCGGGGTGCCGTAGGTGCCCATGACGGAGGAGGCGTAGCGCTGCAGCCACGCCTGCGCACCGCCCTCGGTCACCGGCAGGGCGCCGGACCTCTCCTCCAGCTCCACCGCTGCCTCCACCGCTGCACCTCCCACCGGGTCCGCGGCACCGGCGCCGCGGCTCACGGCACGACCATCGTGCCGTTGCCGGAGGTCGTGAAGACCTCCAGCAGCACCGAGTGCGCCAGCCGGCCGTCGATGACCGTGGCGCGGGGCACGCCGCCGCGCACCGCGCGCAGGCACGCCTCCATCTTGGGCACCATGCCCGACTCCAGCGAGGGCAGCAGCTCGGCCAGCTGCCCGGCGGAGATCTCGCTGACCAGCGAGTCGCGGTTCGGCCAGTCGGCGTACAGGCCGGCGACGTCGGTCATGACGACGAACTTCTGCGCGCCCAGCGCCACCGCGATCGCCGAGGCGGCGGTGTCGGCGTTGACGTTGAGCACCGAGCCGGGCACCGGCTCGCCGGCCGCGTCGACCTGGGGGGCGATGGTGGAGATGACCGGGATGCGCCCGGCCTCGAGCAGGTCGACGACCGCGGCGGGGTCCACGCCGACGACGTCGCCGACGAGGCCGACGTCGACGGGCTCGCCCTCGACCACGGCGTGCCGGCGCACCGCGCGCAGCAGGCCGCCGTCCTCGCCGGACAGGCCCACCGCCAGCGGGCCGTGGGCGTTGAGCAGCCCGACGAGCTCGCGGCCGACCTGGCCGGTGAGCACCATGCGCACGACCTCCATCGCCTCCGGCGTCGTCACGCGCAGGCCGCCGCGGAACTCGCTGGCGATGCCCAGGCGCTGCAGCATCGCCGAGATCTGCGGGCCGCCGCCGTGCACGACGACGGGCCGCAGGCCCGCGGTGCGCAGGAAGACGACGTCCTCGGCGAAGGCGCGCTTGAGCTCGTCGTCCACCATGGCGTTGCCGCCGTACTTGAGCACCACGAGGGCGCCGTGCCACTTCTGCAGCCACGGCAGGGCCTCGACGAGCACGCCCGCCTTGTCCTCCGCGCTCAGGGTCGTCAGGTCGCTCACGTCGAGTACGCGCTGTTCTCGTGGACGTAGGCGTGGGTCAGGTCGTTGGTCCACACGGTGGCCGCGTGCGGGCCGGCGTGCAGGTCGACGCGCACGCGCACCTCGCGCGGGGCGAGGTCCACCCCGGCCGGGTCGGCGCCGGGGGCACCGGCCACGCACACGGGCACGCCGTTGATGGACACGTCCAGCTCCTGCGGGTCGAAGCGCGCCGAGGTGGTGCCCACCGCGGCCAGCACGCGGCCCCAGTTCGGGTCGCGGCCGAAGACCGCGGCCTTGAAGAGGTTGCTGCGCGCGACGGCGCGGCCCACCTCCACGGCCTCCGCCTCGTCGGCGGCGCCGACGACCTCCACGGCGATGTCGTGCTCGGCGCCCTCGGCGTCCGCCACGAGCATGCGGGCCAGCTCCGCGCACACGCGCTGCACGGCGGCGTCGAGGTCGGCCGACTCCGGGCGCGCGCCCGAGGCGCCGGAGGCCATGAGCACCACCGTGTCGTTGGTGGAGGTGCAGCCGTCGGAGTCGACGCGGTCGAAGGTGGTGCGCGTCGCCGCGCGCAGCGCGCGGTCGAGGTCGGCCGGCTCGGCGACGGCGTCGGTGGTCAGCACCACGAGCATCGTGGCCAGCCCGGGCGCGAGCATGCCCGCGCCCTTGGCCATGCCGCCGACGGTGAACCCCGCGCCGGCGGCGACGGCCTGCTTGGAGACGGTGTCCGTGGTCATGATGGCCGTGGCCGCGTCCGAGCCGCCGCCGACGGCCAGCGCGGCGTGGGCCGCGCGCACGCCCTCCAGCAGCTTCTCGCGGCTGAAGGCCACGCCGATCAGGCCGGTGGAGCACACGACGACGTCGGCGGCGCCGGCGCCGGTCAGCTCGCCGACGAGCTCGGCGGTGGCGTGGGTGGTGCGGAAGCCCTCCGGGCCGGTGAAGCAGTTCGCGCCGCCGGAGTTGAGCACGACGGCGCGCACGTGCCCGTCGGCGCTGGCGCGCTCGCTCCACAGCACCGGGTGCGCCTTGCAGCGGTTGGAGGTGTAGACGGCGGCGGCCGCGTCCAGGGGGCCGTCGTTGACGACGAGGGCGACGTCGGGCCGTCCGCTGGCCTTCAGGCCCGCAGTGGCGCCGGCGGCGCGGAAGCCGGCCGGGGCGGTGACGCTCACGGCGCCACCCCCGCCGCGCTCAGCCCGGTGCCCTCGTCCAGGCCCAGGGCGGCGTTGACGCTCTGCACGGCCCCTCCCGCGGTCCCCTTGGTGAGGTTGTCGATCGCGGCGACGACGACGACGCGCCCGGCGTGCTCGTCGACGGCCACCTGCAGCGCGGCGGCGTTGCCGCCCAGCACCATCGCGGTGCTCGGCCAGCGCCCCTCGGGCAGCACGTGCACGAACCGCTCGCCCGCGTACGCGTCGAGCCACGCCGCGCGCACCTCGCGCGGGTCGGCGCCGGGCGCCAGCCGCGCGGTGCACGTGGCCAGGATGCCGCGCGGCATCGGCGCCAGCGTGGGGGTGAAGGAGACCGAGACCGGCGAGCCGGCGGCCAGCGCCAGGTTCTGCTCGATCTCGGGGGTGTGCCGGTGCCCGCCGCCGACGCCGTAGGGGCTCATCGAGCCCATGACCTCCGCCGAGAGCAGGTGCGGCTTGAGGCTCTTGCCCGCCCCGGAGGTGCCGGAGGCGGCCACGACCACGACGTCCTCGCCCGCGAGCAGGCCCGCGGCGAAGCCGGGCGCCAGGGCCAGGCTGACCGCCGTGGGGTAGCAGCCGGGCACCGCGACCCGGCGCGCGCCGGCCAGGCGCTCGCGCTGCCTGCCCCCGCCGGCCAGGGGCAGCTCGGGCAGCCCGTACGGCCAGCTGCCGGCGTGCCCGGAGCCGTAGAAGCGCTCCCACCGCGCGGGGTCGGTCAGCCGGTGGTCGGCGCCGCAGTCGACGACGAGGACGTCCTCGCCCAGCTCCGCGGCCACGGCGGCCGAGCGCCCGTGCGGCAGGGCCAGGACGACGACGTCGTGCCCGGCGAGGACCTCGGCCGTGGTGGGTTCCAGGACCCGCTCGGCCAGCGGCAGCAGGTGCGGCTGCAGCTCGCCCAGCGCGGTGCCCGCGTTGGAGGCGCCCGTCAGGGCGCCGATCTCCACGGCGGGGTGCTGCAGCAGCAGCCGCAGCAGCTCCCCGCCGGCGTACCCGCTGGCCCCCGCCACGGCGACCCGCAGCCGCCTCCCCGCTTCCATGCGCATGACCATACACGGTGCTGCGTACCCATGCACGACGGGCCGTGGCCGGCGGGTACCCGGCTCAGCGGGCACCTGCGCCGGCGGGCACCTGCGCCGGCGGGCGCCTAGGCCAGCGGGTCGTCCGGGCCGTGCGGCAGCACGTCGAGCACCCGCGCCCGCGGCGCCAGGCCCGCGCGCGCCGCCGCGGCCAGCGAGGCCGGCGTGTCGGTGCCCGCGCGCACCAGCCGGCCGGCCCACGCGTCCAGCTCGCCGCGGGCCACGGCCAGCACGAGCGCCAGGACGTCGGCCGGCTCGGTCCACTCGGTGCGCTCGGCGTGCGTGGCCATGCCCTCCGTCATGGCGGTGCGCACCACGCCCGGGGCCACCTCGAAGGCCAGCAACCCGTGCTCGCGGCCGGCGGCCGTCAGCGCCCCGCCCAGGCGGAACAGGGCCGCCTTGCTCGCGCCGTAGGCGGCGTGCACCGGGGAGTCCTTGTGCGCGGCGCCGGAGCTGAGGTCCACCACGCGCCCGCCGCCGCGCGCGACCATGCCCGGCACCACGGCGCGCACCAGGTGGAACGGGCCCAGGACGTTCGCCTCGATCACGCGGCGCACCTCCTCCAGGTCCGCCTCCCACGGCGGCACCTCGTCCGCCTCGATGCGCCCGGCGCAGTTGACCAGCAGGTCGGTGCCGCCCAGCTCGCTCTCCAGCGCGCGCACCGCCGCCGCCACGGCGCCGGCGTCGGTGACGTCGACCGGGGTGGCCACCGCGCGCCCGCCAGCGGCGGTGACCTCCTCGACCAGCTCGTCCAGCGCCACCGCGTCGCGGGCCAGGGCGCCGACCGCCCAGCCGGCGCGCGCCAGGCCGGCGGCCAGCTCGCGGCCGATGCCCCGGCTGGCGCCGGTGACCAGCGCGACGCCCGCGGGCGCGCCCCCGGACCGGTCCGTGCGCTCAGCCACGCTGGACCGCCCCGGTGCGGCGGGCGGCCTCGGCGACCGCGGCCTCGCGCGCGGCGCTGGCCTCCTCGGCCGTCAGGGTGCGGTCCGCGGCGCGGAAGCGCAGCGCGTAGGCCAGCGAGCGGCGCCCCTCGCCGACCTGGGGGCCGGTGTAGACGTCGAAGAGGCGCACGTCCTCCAGCAGCTCGCCGGCGCCCTCGCGCAGCGCCGCCTCCACGGCGGCGGCCGCCACCGACCCGTCCACGACCAGCGCGACGTCCTGGGTGGCCGCCGGGTAGCCCGACAGCTCCCCGACCTGCACGGGGGCGCCGACCTGCGCGAGCAGGACGTCGAGGTCCAGCTCGAAGGCGGCCGTGCGCGCCGGCAGCTCCAGGGCCGCCAGCGCCGCCGGGTGCAGCTCACCGGCGTGCCCGACGAGGTGCCCGGCCGGGGTGCTCACGCGGGCGCAGCGCCCCGGGTGCCACGGGGCGTGCTCGGCGGCCTCGACGACCACCTCCACGCCCAGCGCGGCCGCCACCGTGCGCGCCGCGTCGACCGCGTCGGCCCACAGGACCGGCTCGGCCTCGCGGCTGAACCCGTCGGCCGCGGCGCCCGGCCCGCGCCGGGTGCCCGCCAGCACGCCGGCCACGTGCAGCGGCTGCGGGGGCACCGCCGCGCGCAGCGCCGCCAGCTCCTCCTCGCCCGGGCGTGCCGCCACCCCCGGCAGCGGGGCCGGGCCCGCCCCGGCCGCGGGCCGCGTCACCGAGCCGAACTCCACCAGGGCCAGGTCGCGCAGGCCGCGCGAGACGTTGCGGCGCACGACCTCCACCAGCGAGTCCAGCAGGCTCGTGCGCATCAGCGGCTGCTGCTCCGAGAGCGGGTTGGCCAGCCGCAGGGCGCGGCGGCGCGGGTCGTCGGCGGGCAGGCGCTGCGCGTCGTGCACCGAGGCGGCCACG
The DNA here is from genome assembly GCF_050871305.1 of Kineococcus gypseus. Lineage (NCBI taxonomy): Bacteria > Bacillati > Actinomycetota > Actinomycetes > Kineosporiales > Kineosporiaceae > Kineococcus > Kineococcus gypseus. Next base: position 11,343 of record NZ_JBJLRD010000069.1, read on the forward strand.
AAGGGGTGGGAGAGCACCTCCACGAAGCCGTCGTCGGCCAGGGCCCGCGCCGCCGAGCGGCGCGCGCGCTGGGCGGCGGTCAGGCCGCGCCCGGCCGGCGCGGCGGGCAGCACCGAGGGGATCGCGTCGTAGCCGCGCAGCCGCGCGACCTCCTCCACGAGGTCCACGGCCTGGCGCAGGTCCGGGCGCCAGGAGGGCGGGACGACCTCGAGGCGGCCACCCCCGGTGCGCACCGCGCAGCCGATCTCGGTGAGGGCGGCGACCACCTCCGCCTCGCCGACGTCCGTGCCCGTCAGGCGGGCGGGGAAGCCGGCGTCCAGCGCGATGGTCGGCGAGGGGGCCGGTCCGTCGCCGAGGACGACGTCGGTGGCGGTGGGGTCGGCGGTGCCGCCGCCGTGCTCGACGAGCAGGCGCACCGCCAGCTCGGCCACCTGCGCGGTCATCGCCGGGTCGACGCCGCGCTCCCAGCGCTTGGCGCCCTCGGTGGGCAGCTTGTGGCGGCGCGCGGTGCGCGCGACCGTCACGGGCGTGAAGTGCGCCGCCTCGACGAGGACGTCGGTGGTGCTCGCGGACACCTCGGTGCTCTGCCCGCCCATGACCCCGGCCAGCGAGAGCACCCGCGAGGTGCCCGGCTCGCCGGGGACCTCGTCGGTGATGAGCAGGTCCTCGGGGTCCAGCGCGCGCTCGACGCCGTCGAGGGTGGTCAGCCGCTCGCCGGCGCGGGCGCGGCGCACGACGATCTCGCCCTGCAGCGCGCCGAGGTCGTAGGCGTGCAGCGGCTGCCCGGTGGCGAGCATGAGGTAGTTCGTCACGTCCACGGCCAGCGAGATCGAGCGCATCCCGGCCTGGCGCACGCGGTCGGCGATGAAGCGCGGGGTCGGCGCGGCCGGGTCGATCCCGCGCACCGCGCGGGCCACGAAGCGGTCGCAGCCGGCGGTGCCGTGGATCGGCGCGTCGTCGGTCAGCCGCACCGGGTAGCCGGGGCCGGCGGGCTCGGGGACCTCGACCGCGACGGGGTCGCGGAAGACCCGCGCCACCGGCCGGCCGGTGCCGTGGGCGTACTCGCGCGCGACACCGCGCACGCTGAAGCAGTAGCCGCGGTCGGGGGTGACGTTGACCTCGACGGTCTCCCCGGCCAGGCCCAGCAGCTCCAGCGCGTCCTGGCCCGGGCTGACCTCGACGCCGGGCAGGAACCGCGACAGCACGATGATGCCGTCGCCGCCGGCGCCCAGGCCGAGCTCGCCGGCGGAGCAGATCATCCCGTCGGAGACGTGCCCGTACGTCTTGCGCGCGGCGATCGCGAAGCCGCCCGGCAGCACCGCGCCGGGCAGCGCGACGACGACGAGGTCGCCGGCGGTGAAGTTGTGCGCCCCGCAGACGATCCCGCGCCAGCCCTCGGGGCCGTCGTGCTCGGGGCCGACGTCGACGTGGCACCAGTTGACGGTCTTGCCGTTCTTCTGCGGCTCGGGCGCCAGGTCGAGCACCCGGCCGACCACGAGGGGGCCGGTGACGCCGGAGGTGTGCACGCCCTCCTCCTCCAGCCCCACGCGCACCAGCGAGGCGGCCACGTCCGCGCCGCGCGCGCCGGGCTCGAGGTCGACGTGCTCGGCCAGCCAGTCCAGGGGGACGCGCATCAGAGGACCTCCTCCCCCGCGCCGGTGCCCGGGTCGGTCCCGGCCCCCAGCACGTCCGCCACCGCCGACGCGGAGAGGTCCTCCACGCCGAACGCCCGGCTGAACCGCACGTCGCCCTCCACCATGTCGCGCATGTCCGTCACCCCGTTGCGGAACATCAGCGTCCGCTCGATCCCCATCCCGAAGGCGAAGCCCTGGTAGCGCTCCGGGTCGATCCCGCACGCGCGCAGCACGTTCGGGTTGACCATCCCGCAGCCGCCCCACTCGATCCAGCCGCGCTCGGCCTCGCGGCCCAGGGAGAAGCGCAGGTCCAGCTCGGCGCTGGGCTCGGTGAACGGGAAGTACGCCGGGCGCCAGCGCGTCTCGACGGCGTCGCCGAACATCGCGCGCGCGAAGTGGTCCAGGGTGCCCTTCAGGTGGGCCATCGTCAGGCCCTCGTCGACCGCGATGCCCTCCAGCTGATGGAAGACGGGGGTGTGGGTGGCGTCGAGCTCGTCGGTGCGGAACACCTTGCCGGGGCACACCACGTACAGCGGCACCCCGCGCGCCAGCAGCGAGCGCGCCTGCACCGGGGAGGTGTGGGTGCGCAGCACCAGGCCCGAGCCGGCCCCGCCGCGCTCGTCGGCGACGAAGAACGTGTCCTGCATCTGGCGGGCGGGGTGGTCGGCGTCGAAGTTCAGGGCGTCGAAGTTGAACCACTCCGCCTCCACCTCCGGGCCCTCGGCGACCTCCCAGCCCATGGCGGTGAAGACGTCCGCGACGCGCTCCATGAGCAGCGGCAGCGGGTGGCGCGCGCCGCGCGCGGCGCGGCGCGCGGGCAGGGTCACGTCGACGACCTCGGTGCGCAGGACGCGCTCCTCCTCCTGCGCGGCCAGCTGCGCGGTGCGCTCGGCGAGCGCCGCGCCCAGCCGCCCGCGGGCCGCGCCCACGCGCTTGCCGGCGGCGGCCTTCTCCGGGCCGGGCAGCGAGCCGATGGCCCGGTTCGCCAGCGCCAGCGGGCTGCGGTCCCCGGCGTGCGCCAGGCGCGCGGCCTTCAGCTGCTCCGGGTCGGACGCCGCGGCCACCGCCGCGAGCGCCTCGTCGAGGGCGGCCTGCACGGCCGCCTCCGCCAGCGGGCCGTCGGCCGCCGCGGCGGCGGGTTCAGCGGGCATCGGGTGCGACGTCTCCTCCGGTACGGCGGCCGGGACCCCGGCCGCGGGCATCGGGGCGATCCTCCCAGACCCCGCGCGCGCGGCGGCCCGGCGGGTGCGGGCGGGGGCAGCGGCGGTTCAGCGGCGGTTCAGTACGGCGCGGAGGCGGGCTCGCCCGCCGGCAGGCGCACCCGGAAGCGGGCGCCGCCGGCCGGCGAGGAGTCGACCTCCACGTCCCCGCCGTGGGCCTCCACCAGGCCGCGGGTGACGTACAGGCCCAGGCCCGTGCCGCCGCGGCTGCCGCCGTGCCAGAACTTCGAGAAGACGTAGGGGCGGTTCTCCAGGGGCACGCCCTCGCCGGCGTCGTCGACGGTGAGGACCACCTCCCCCGGCTCGCCCGGGTCCAGCGCCGGGTCGTGCGCGACGGTGAGCACGACGGTGCCCGCACCGTGGCGCACGGCGTTGTCGACGAGGTTGGTGACCACCTGCGCCATGCGGTCGGGGTCGGCCCACAGCTCCGGCAGGTCCTGCGCCAGGTGCAGCTCGAAGCGGTCGTCCTCGTAGCCGGCCACCCGCAGCCGCTCGACGTGCTCGCGCACCAGCGCCGGCAGGTCCACGGGCCGGCGGTGCACGTGCAGCCGGCCGCTGTCCACGCGCGAGACGTCCAGCAGGTCCCCCACCAGGCGGGTGACGCGGTCGGCGTCGGCCTGCACGGTGGAGAGCATCAGGCGCTTCTGCTCGTCGGTGAAGCGGTCCCAGCGCCGCAGCAGGCTCGCGGTGAACTGCTTCACCGACGTCAGCGGCGAGCGCAGCTCGTGGGCGACGGTGGCGATGAGGCTGGCCGCGTCGGACTCGGCGCGCCGGCGGTCGCCGGTGCCGCGCAGGGCCACCACGGCGCGCTGCACGGCGCCGTCGGCCGAGCGCACGAAGCGGGCGGTGACCAGCAGCTCGCGACCGCCCGGCAGCAGCAGCATGCGCTCGGCGTGCCCGTCGGCGGTGTCGAAGGCGGGGTCGGCCGCGTCCCACCAGCGCCGGCCCGAGGTGTCCTGCAGCGGCAGGGCCCGGCGCACGTCGGAGCCGAGCAGCTCGGTGCGGCTGCGGCCCAGCAGCGCGGCCGCGGCCGCGTTGACGGCGGTGATGCGGCGGTCGGCGCCCACCGTGACGACCCCGTCCGGCAGCTCCTCCAGCGGCACCAGCACGGCGCCGTCGACGCGCACCGAGGGGGTCGCCGGGGTCAGCGCGGACGGCGCCGCCGCGGGGACGGCCCCGGCGCTCCCCCTCGCCTCGGGCACGGGCCGAGGTTAGGGCATCCGGCGGCGCGGACCGCGCCCAGCGACACGCCGCGCGTGGCAGCCGCCCGCCAGGGCGGCGCGCGCGACCCCGCCGGCAGCCCGCTGGGGAGCCGGCTCGAGCCCGTCCGGCCCCCGCCGCGCGGTGCGCGCGGCGGGGCCGCTCAGCGCGCGCGGCGGCGCTGGGCGCGGGCGCTGGCGTACAGGCACACCACCGCGGCGGTGGCCAGGTTCAGGCTCTCCGCCCGCCCGTGCAGCGGCACGCGCACCACGGCGTCGGCAGCGGCGCGCCCGGCGTCGTCGAGGCCGGCGGCCTCGTTGCCGAAGAGCCAGGCCGTCGGCGCGGCGAGGTCCACCGGCGCCGCGGCACCGGTGGCGGCGGCGTCGGCCAGGTCGTCCAGGTCCAGCGCGCCGGCGCCGTCCGCGGCCAGCACGCGCGCACCGCTGCGCTGCAGGGCGCGCACCGCGTCGTGCAGCGGCACGCCGACCACCACGGGCAGGTGGAACAGGCTGCCGGCGGTGGAGCGCACGCACTTGGGGTTGAAGACGTCCACGCTGCCGGCGGTCAGCACCACCGCGTCGGCGCCGGCGGCGTCGGCCGCGCGCAGCACGGTGCCGGCGTTGCCGGGGTCGCGCACGCGGTCCAGCAGCGCCACCAGGCGCGGGCGGGCGGCCAGCACCTCGTCCAGGTCGGCGGTGGCCGTCGGGCACACGGCCACCAGCCCCTGGGGGGTGACGGTGTCGGTCATGGCGGCCAGCACCTCGTCGGTGACCGTCCAGGTGCGCACCCCCTGCGCCAGGGCGTCGGCCACGATCCCCGGGTGGCGCCCGGTCGCCTCCGCGGTGGCGTACAGCTCCAGCACGACCGCCGCCGAGCCGGCCGCGCGCGCCGCGACGTGGGCCGCGACGGCCTCGCGCACGGCCTGGGGACCCTCGGCGAGGAAGCGACCGTGCCGCGAACGCGCCGGACGCCCGGACAGCGACCGCACCGACCGCACCCGCGCCGCGCGCGGGTCGGTCAGCACGGCGGCTGCCGGGCGTCCGGGGTGGTGCGGGCGCTGCTCAGGCAGCGGAGCCCTCGGCGGCCGCGGCGACCGGGGCGGCCGGCAGCGCGGCCTTCGCGGTGCGCACCAGGGCGGCGAACGCCGGCGCGTCGGAGACGGCCAGCTCGGCGAGCATGCGACGGTCCACCTCGACGCCCGCGGCCTTCAGGCCCTGGACGAAGCGGTTGTACGTCATCCCCTCGGCGCGCGCGGCGGCGTTGATGCGCTGGATCCACAGGCGGCGGAAGTCGCCCTTGCGCGCCTTGCGGTCGCGGTAGGCGTAGACGAGGGAGTGGGTGACCTGCTCCTTCGCCTTGCGGTACAGCCGCGAGCGCTGGCCGCGGTAGCCGCTGGCCTGCTCGAGGACGACGCGGCGCTTCTTCTGGGCGTTGACTGCGCGCTTGACGCGGGCCACGGTGCTTCTCCTAGCTGGGGTTCGTGCGCGGGCGCGGGCCGGCCGTCAGGACGGGCGCGCGCACCCGGCGCGGGGTGCGGGGCTGGTGGGGGTGAGCGGGCTCAGCGGCCGAGGAGCTTCTTGATCTTCTTGGCGTCCGCGGGGGACACCACGGCGTCGATCGAGAGGCGGCGGGTGCGGGTGCTCGGCTTGACCTCGAGCAGGTGGCGCTTGTTGGCGCGCTCGCGCATGACCTTGCCGGAGCCGGTGACGCGGAACCGCTTCTTGGCGCCGGAGTGGGTCTTGTTCTTGGGCACGGGGTCTCTCCTGTGGTCGGTGCCGGGCGGTGCCCGGCGAGGGTCTGGCGGGCGCGCACGACCGGGGCCCGCGGCGGGCGGGCCCCGGTCGTGCGCACCGTGCGTCAGGACGCGGTGGCGGCCTCCTGGCCGGGCTGCGCGCCCGGGCCGGCGACCGGCTGGGCGTCGGCGGGCGCGGCGGGCTGCCCGGCGTCCTGCTGAGCGGCGGCGGCCTGCTCGGAGTCCTTGCGGCGGCGCTCCTCGGCCTTGGCCTCGGCCTTCTTCTTGTGCGGCCCGATGACCATCACCATGTTGCGGCCGTCCTGGCGCGGCGAGCTCTCGACGCTGCCGAGGTCGGAGACGTCCTCCGCGAGGCGCTGCAGCAGCCGGAAGCCCATCTCGGGGCGGGACTGCTCGCGACCGCGGAACATGATCATCACCTTGACCTTGTCCCCCGCCTTGAGGAACCGCTCGACGTGGCCCTTCTTCGTGCCGTAGTCGTGCGGGTCGATCTTCAGGCGGAAGCGGATCTCCTTGAGGATCGTGTTCGTCTGGTTCTTGCGCGCTTCGCGGGCCTTCATGTCGGACTCGTACTTGAACTTGCCGAAGTCCATGAGCTTGCAGACCGGCGGCCGCGCCGTCGGAGCGACCTCGACCAGGTCGAGGCCCGCCTCGTCCGCCAGCCGCAGCGCGTCCTCGACGCGCACGATGCCGACCTGTTCGCCGTTGGGGCCCACGAGCCGCACCTCGGGAACACGGATGCGGTCGTTGATGCGGGGCTCGCTGATGTGCTGCTCCTTCGTCGTCGTCACGGGGCCGCCGGACACGGGGAAGGCCCCCGCGCACGGACGCGCACGGAGGCCTGCCTGATCCGGCGGTCACCTCGTGCAACGCACGACGGCACCACCTTGCTCCCCCGCGCACGGGGGAGGGACCGGGACCCGCGGCACGTGCAGCGCCGGGGTGGGAGGAGGCCTCCGCTTCACGCTCCGGCCCCACGAACGCCCGTCCGCGGAGGCCGCGGACCGGTGACGTGAGCCGGTCGGTCACCTGCCAGGGTAGCAGCATGCAGCCCGACCCCACCCCCCCGACCGGCCCGGGCACCCCGGACCCCGCGACGGACCCCGCCGCGGACCGCGCGGTGGACCCCGCCGCGGCGATGGCGCGCGACATCGCCGACGTGCCCGCCGTCGAGGTCGTCACCACCGCGGCCGTGCACCTGATGAGCGCCGCGGCCGTCAAGTGCGGCCTGGCGGAGGGGCCCGACGCGGCCGAGCACCTCGACCTCGCCGAGGCCCGCATCCTCATCACCGCCCTCGCCGGGCTGGTGACGACCTCCGCGCCCGACATCGGCGGGCAGCACGCCCGCTCGCTGCGCGACGGGCTGCGCTCGCTGCAACTGGCCTTCCGGGAGGCCTCCCCGGTGCCGGACCCGCCGGGCCAGGGCCCGGGCGAGCGGCTGACCGGCAGCGTGGTCTGAACCCGGCAGCGGGGGGGGGGGGGGGGGGGGGGGGGGGGGGGGGGGGGGGGGGGGGGGGGGGGGGGGGGGGGGGGGGGGGGGCGGCGCCGGGGGGGGGCGCGGGGGGGGCGGGTGGGGGGG